>NZ_MAIS01000397.1:0-232 GCF_001680695.1 Paenibacillus sp. KS1
AGCGCTTGCCTGATCGCATTTGGAGCGTTTGCCGCGCCTAATCTCCCTTGATTGCGCCGAACGCCTTCTTCGCATTCAAAACCGATGATGGCGCAAGTGTTTGGAGAAAAGGTTTCCCATGGTGCATCCAGCTCCATCCGCTCCACAATTTGATGGTAGCGGAAGCTGCTTCTTCTCTCTGCATGATCCGTTCGGCCGACCCATACATCGGCTCCAATCGATTTTCGCAATG
>NZ_MAIS01000305.1:0-463 GCF_001680695.1 Paenibacillus sp. KS1
CGCTCTCGTTCTCGACATACAGGTCACCGTTTTTGGTATAGTAGGTTACTTTGACCGGATAACCCTCTACGTTCACAAGCGTTTCTTTCTTTTCATCTGAAATAGCTGTCAACTTGATTGGCTTCTTATAGTCCTTTATCTTCTCGATCTCACGTTCCAACAACAATTCTACCGGCGTGTCCGCGGTCAAACGTAAGTCGGGCCTTGCCGGAAACGTGAAGGCTTGCCGATATCCATAGAGCGAAGTATTGGCATATTCCAGTATCATCTCCCAGCCTTCAAGCTTACGTCCGTTCACGAGCAACGAAACTTCTCGGTATGGAATTTCCTCGAATACTTTCTTATTCTCTACTTCCAATTTTATCGCTGTCGGTCTGATAATCAGCTTGCGGAGGATCGAATCTCCTTGCGACGTGTGGAGCGGAATATTTAATTCCCGGGTCACTGATGCCTGCAGCGCCTT
>NZ_MAIS01000232.1:0-1297 GCF_001680695.1 Paenibacillus sp. KS1
CCTTGGCATACTGGAGCAGCTTTGCCCAAATTTCCATGACATTGTAGTAAGTAAGAATGCGAAACGTACCAAGAGTTGTTGATTGTAAATTGGGTGAAAAAAGCGTTTCAATATGCGTTTAAGGCAGCTCCATGGGATTGGCTTGCCGCATTTAGAGTTTAAATCATCGAAATTCGAGAATGTTTTCTGGAGATGTTATCAACTTGAAGTTCACCATTGAACAAATTGATGGTCAGTTTGAAATTCTAGATTATATTCGAATGGATTACAACAACGAAGTTGCCGATATCAAAGACTTTTTAATTGAATAGCAATTAAGTCTTCCCCCTCTTTTGATAGAGATAAAAAGTTCTTAATCTGAACCCTTTATCTGTTAGCATGAGGGGGTTGGTCTTTTTTTGAATAAATTAAGTAAAACTAACCGAAAGATATTATTCGCTGTAACTATTTGTTAAGATGATAATAGACCCCAATATTGTGCAATTTAGTAAATATCGAGGAGGGCTATGTATGAAGACAGCTAAACTTCTCATCATCATGCTTTCATGCGTATTACTTATAAGCTGTTCTAAAAAAGATGCTGTGGAAGGAGTTGATTTTACAAAGGTATTTGATGAGGTCATTGGTTATTTATATATAGATGATAAGCTCTACAGTCTGAAAACCAGAGATAATTTCCCGAAAGAGAATTTAGGCGAACAAATCGGTAAGGTTCATGAAATCGTTGAGAAGCCCGTAACTGATGGAGATGTTGTGTATCCGGAGGCCACTCGTACCTATGAAATTCGCAAGGGCGATAAAATATTCAGGGTAAAGGATGGCGATAAACTTCTAGTTGTTATCCAAACGAAGGATGGTTATATATTGGGTGTCATTTTTCCCACTTAAGTTGCTCTCTATTATTATGTGCCAGATTGAACAAAAGAGGATAGCAACCCTTGAACCCAAGAGTCGCTATCCGAATGGCCTTGAATCTATACATTTTCATTAATTCCAACATCACTAGCCAACGGACTCCATCCAGAGCCGATGTTACTCACTTTCCACCCTGTCCCAATATCGCTACTCAAAGGTGACCATCCAGAGCCAATGTCACTGTTCGATGGAGACCAACCTGTACCAATATTGCTCTTAGGTGACCATCCCGAACCGATATTGCTCACATGGTAACCTGATTCAGTATCACTGCTTGTTTTAGACCACCCCGATCCAATGTTGCTAACAAACCATCCCGAACCGATGTCAGCTAGATTCGCTGCCGAAGATACTCCGGTAGAACCGAACAAGAAAAGAGCCA
>NZ_MAIS01000297.1:0-552 GCF_001680695.1 Paenibacillus sp. KS1
TCATTTACACAAAATTCTTGACGCTACCTTGTTAGAAGGGCATATAATAAAAGTCTCAATAAGAGGTGAAATGGAGGTAGAAGTGATCTATGAATTTTTAAAGTCCATTAAAAAATTCATAACTGCCGATTGTACCGATAGAATAGTTAAGATAACTAATATTGCTTACAAGGAAACTAATTTTGATGCAATGTTATGTATACCTTCATCGTATCATACTAGTTTTGCAACTTATAGCGATAGACTCCATCAAAAAACCATAGATGTATTTCCAATATATAATTGTGAATTTAGTGGGGATGAGTCTCCTGATACAGTTAAACTTTTGCGACAAGATATTGTTTCAACTGTAAATTGGAACCGAAAAAAATCTCCAAAAATTAAGCTTCGTTATAAAAATAACAAAACCAAAAGCGGCACGATTGGGCGAAAATTATATTTAGATAAATGGAATAACCTTTCACATGAACTAAATAGTTTACAAGACTGTACAGATTTTTCTTCTTTTATTGAAGTTGAAAATGGTAGCGTCAAGAATTTTGTGTAAATGAA
>NZ_MAIS01000281.1:0-695 GCF_001680695.1 Paenibacillus sp. KS1
TCAGAAGCTGGCCGCCAAGCTGCAAAAAGCAGTAAAGCAATTTGCAGGGAAGGAGGTAAGGTTGCAGGATACTGCCGAGGATATAAGGGATTCAGATGCAAAGGTTAAATCAGTAGATGGAAAGTACGTCGTCTACTTTAATTATAAAAAAGGTGAAGTATGGTCGTTGGACGGAACGATTCCACTCGATAAAATCAGTACAGCGGCTCAGGAGAAGATCCTGAAAGCGCTGAAAGGAGCATACGCGAAGAAAACATACGTTCTTGATAAAGAAGTAGTTCTGAATCGCCTTTATGATGGAAAAAAAGAAAAACTAAAGGATGATTATTTTTCGTATCAGTTGACAGGGAAGGACTTTGAAGCAAAGTGGGAAGTATGGGGTGAGGCAGAATTTGTGAGTAAAGTTGCAATAAAGCTTGCCAAGGAGGAGCTTGATCCGAAATCATTGGAAATGGCAGCAACAACGATAAAAACGGCATTTGATTATGATTTTGAAATAACAGATGCCCAACTTCATTCTAATGGGGATAAGTATCAAATGTTATTACTTAAGGATAACGATGTATCGCTTGAGCTAGACAAAAAAGAAGGAAAGGTCTTGAATGTATCTCATAAAAAAAGAAAAAAGGTAACGACCAACCAAGAGATTACGGAAAAAGATGCAAAGGAAGTGGTCGCTCCGCTTGCCAAGGAAT
>NZ_MAIS01000122.1:0-12371 GCF_001680695.1 Paenibacillus sp. KS1
CTTGCACTTCTCGACGTCAAAGTAATACACAAGAGAGCGACTATCTCCACTGGTCTTGCTACCTTGAACCGCCTTGCGCTTACTTTGCTCACCGGCCGGACAGACGAAGAAATTGGCGTCCTTGTTATATTCAAATCCTTCCCGACGCTGGCCTCCCTCGTGAACGACGGGGTTTAGCGGTACGACAGGTAATATGTTCTCCTTTTTCATTCTGCCAAATTATCTTTACCGGAATATGCAGTATCTGCCGGGTAGCCTTAGATAAACTCTGCGTTTGCATATGATTTGAATGGACTGGCTAGATAAGATAATAAGGCATTATTTTTAAAATGGGTCATAGAATTGGTGGTTTTCACCTTTCTATGACCCATTTATTAGGGTTACAAGTACGGTTACAGGTTACAGTCCATTCCTTGCTTCAATTAGAGGAGCACCATTTGATTAGTTGCTCGCAGCTATATAATAGCGAGCAATACATTTATCGTTTTTGTCAAAAACTTTTACGTCTGCATTTCCTCGTTCGTGGGCAAGCACATAACGACCATTAACAATTTCAATATTCTCTTTAGAAGCAATCGAGTAGCTTGCGCCTTTCGTAGGTATTAACCATTTTACTCCTACTTCAATAGGTTGCACTGCGCCAGCAGAAGGACATTCTGCTCTCATAGCGCTGATGTTACCTTGACTGCTTACTGATGGAGCAGCCAATGCAGAACTTGCTACCGAAAACAAAAGCACGACACTTAATAAGCCCATCGTTACTTTTTTCATTTTAATAGTCTCCTTTTGTTTGATAGTTGCTCCTCTGCCTTTATTATATGATGCGCTAAAGGAAGGAAATAGTAGACAATGATTACTTTATATAGTGATCTTTTGACTTTAATTTAGATGTCCAAAGAGGAGGCTATGTAATGCTAATCTAATTGAAATTTATTTGTGGTGTGATCTTGATATATCTTGCATATATTAGTGTCTATTGAGCTATATCGACTTATCGAGATATATGTGAATACACCAATATCTATCATAAGAGTAAGAAATAACTACAAATAAAATAAGGCCATCGTTATTGGCGTAACGAAGGTCTCATGAATAGACTGCTGGGGATTTCCCCGCGGTGCTTTGAATAATTATTTAAGCACCCTTCTGATTAACCGCCAACTGAAACAGAAGGAGTAAAAACATTGTGGCTGTCCCAGAAGTCATTTTACGATTTTCAAGCCCCACTAAGAGTTGAATTTCACAAAGGACCTCATCCTCAACTTAGCGGTGGAGTTTGAGGTCCTTTCGTTTATGAATTGGGATGTTCTCATTTCATGCGAACACTTTTGGGACAGCCCCTGCTTTTTACACAAACTGTATTCGTTTTGCAGGGATCTCCGTAAGGAAGGCCTCAACCTAATCAAATCCTTTATTTCTTAGCTGCATATTTCCGCATATCGAAGGCAACAGCTGCTACGATAATCGAGCCTTTAATAATCAACTGCCAATACGGGCTTACACCGATGAAGGTCAGACCGTAGTTAATGACCGTAAAAATAAGTACACCAGTCACTACACCAGGAACCGTTCCGATGCCCCCAGTGGTCGACACGCCACCGACAACGCAGGCGGCAATCGCATCCAATTCGTACATATTTCCGTAGTTATTCGTCGCTCCCCCGGTTCTTGCCGCTTCGAGAACCCCAGCCAGACCATACAGCGCGCCGGCAATAGCATAGATATACACTAGGTTTTTGCCTACATTAATGCCTGATACCCTTGCTGCCTGCTGATTCCCGCCGATCGCATACATGTTTTTGCCTAATCTCGTTTTGTTGAACACAACCCATACGATAAACGCAACTACGATTGCGATCACCACAATAATCGGAATGGATACACCGCCATATCCGATGCTTCCTGTTCCGAAATATTCTTTAAAATCGGGCCGCAAGCCGCCGATCGGCTGCGAATGATTCGGAGCCGTGTCAAAGTATAAGGAGTTGACGCCATACACAGCCACCATCGTACCTAAAGTCGCTATGAATGGAGGCACCTTGAACTTCGCGACGATTATACCGTTAATGAGTCCAAATATTAGGCCTACAACGACTGCTAGTAGAATCGGCACGAATAACGGCAGTTCCTCCAGATCGGGGAAAAACCTGCGCGCATAATCGGTTGTCTGCAGCATGGACGCCGATACGACCGCGGATAAACCCACAATCCTGCCTGCAGACAAATCCGTACCCCCTGTAATGAGAACAAATGCAACTCCCAGGGCGATAATGACCCGTGTAGATGACTGATTCAGGATATCCCGGAGTGGATTTAATCCTATAAATGAAGGATCGTAAATCGCAATTCCAATGATAAGAACAGCCAGAACCATATAGATGACATTTTGGGAAATAAAAGTTTGAATTCGCTTCGCGTTCATCGTAGATCTCACCTTTCTCTGCCGCTTAATGCTGCGCCGCTAGCCGCATAATTTCCTCTTCCGTCGCTTCCTTCCCGTTCAAAATCCCTGTCAACCGCCCTTCGGACATGACCATAATGCGATCTGACATCCCGATGAGCTCCGGCATTTCCGAAGAGATCATAATAATGCTTTTGCCCTGCAAGGCCAGTTCAGCAATGATCGAGTAAATTTCATATTTAGCCCCAACGTCAATGCCGCGGGTAGGCTCATCCAACAGCAATATATCCGGTTCCGTCAGGAGCCAGCGTGCAAACAGCACCTTTTGCTGGTTCCCGCCAGACAGGTTCATGATGAGTTCGCGCGTAGACGGTGTTTTGGTTCTCAATTTCTGAACCATCGCGTCCACTTCCGCCTTTTTCTTTTTCCCGTCTAATAGGAAATAAGGCTTGCGATAGCGCTCCAAATTCGCGATTGCCGCATTCTCATGAACCGATAACACCGGGAAAATGCCTGTCACGCGACGTTCCTCCGTTAACAATGCCATACCATGTTTCTTCGCAATGACGGGAGAATCGATCCGTACCTCCTTGCCTTGAATCGAGATGGTACCCGATTGGATATCCCGAAGTCCGAATAAGGCCTCCATCAATTCGGTGCGCTGTGCGCCTACCAATCCGCCGATCCCAACGATTTCACCACGGTGCAAGTCAAAACTCACATGGTTGAACGATTTGGCTAGAGGGGAGGTCAGTCCTTGAACGCGCATCACGACCTCGCCGGGCACGTTGTTCCGTGGTGGGAATCGGTTCGTCAAATCGCGTCCAACCATTCGAGAAATAATCAGGTCCGTTGTTAATTCGGATGCCGGCCACGTCCCGATTTTTTTCCCATCTCTCATAATGGTCACTTCATCTGATATCTGAAGGATTTCTTCCATTTTGTGCGATATATAAATAATGGCGACGCCATTTTTTTTCAACTCTCGAATGATGCGGAACAGCTGCTCAACCTCGACATCAGTAAGCGATGACGTCGGTTCATCCATCACAATGATACGGGAATGGAAGGATACCGCCTTGGCAATTTCGATGGATTGGATTTTGGAAACCGATAACGCATGAACCATCGTCTCGGGCTGCAACTCGATGTCCAGCTGTTTGAATAAATCACGCGTATCTCGCGCCATTCGCTTATGATCAATAAATCGTAGAGGGCCAATCCCTCTCGTCGGGAATCGTCCCAGCCAAATATTCTCCATCACATTTCGGTAAGGTACAGGGTGAAGCTCCTGATGAATCATCGATATCCCGATATTCAATGCCGTTTTGGAGTTCGGAATCTGCACAGCTTCGCCATTCACCATAATCTCGCCTTCATCAGGGGTATAGATCCCGAAGAGGCATTTCATTAACGTTGATTTGCCCGCTCCATTTTCGCCCATCAGTGCATGTACGGTTCCAGGCCGCACTTGCAGCGTCACTTGATCCAACGCCTTAACTCCCGGAAATTCCTTGGAGATGTTGTTCATTTCGAGCACAAACTCATGCTGTCCCATCCCTTTCGCCCCCTAAGTCTCTTCGTAAAAAGAGGAGGTACGAATAACGAATCATTCTACCTCCCCAATTTGAGCCTATAGTTCAACGGTTCACATTACTTCGCCTCAGCCATATTGTCTTTCGTAATTTTCTTATACGAAATCCAAATATAATGATTATCCGTGATCTCATAACCAACATTATCTTTCGAAGGCTTCTCGCCTTTCGCTAGCACGCTAGCGAGCGTGATCGCAGCTTTTCCTTGGTTCTTCGCATCATTCAGAACGGTTCCAAGCAATGTGCCTTCTTCCAATGCCTGCAGCGCCGGCGCTGTCGCGTCGACACCTACCACAGGAATAAATTTGTTATCCTTGAAATAGCCATTCGCCTTTAATGCTTCAATGGCGCCCAAGGCCATATCGTCATTGTTCGCAAATACGGCTTCAATCTTATCGCCATGTGCAGCCAAGAACGCTGCCATCTTCTCTTGCCCTTTCACGCGATCCCACATCCCGGTATCTTCCTGCAGCTTCTCAACTTTAATCCCCGCGTCTTCGATCGCTTGGATTGAGTACTTCGTACGGAGTTCAGCATCCTGATGACCAGGCTCGCCTTTTAACATAACATATTGCAATACGCCATCCTTGTTCTTATCCGCTCCCGGATTCGCCTTCCAGTAATCCGCAATGAGCTGACCGGACATTGTACCCGATTCCTCTGCCTTCGCTCCGACATAATAAACTTTATCCCATTTCTTCATATCTTCCGGCAGAGGCTCGCGATTCAGGAATACGACCGGAATGTCTTTGGCCATCGCCTTATCGATAATGACACCCGCTGCCGTACGGTCAACAGGGTTAACGACCAAGGCTTTAACCCCTTTCGTGATGAACAAATCCACTTTATCGTTTTGGGTCGGCTGTGAATTCTGACTGTCCACGATATCGGCTTGGGCAATCCCTTTCGCTGAATCCGAAATCGCATTCCGTACGCCTGTCATGAACGTATCGTCGAACTTATAAATCGCAACACCTACTTGGGGTTCACTGCCGCCGTCACCGCCTGAACTTTTCCCGTTTGCGCAGCCGCTAACAACTGTCGCAATTAATGCACTCGCCAGAATCAAAGCTGATACTTTCTTCATTTGATCAAGACCTCCTCAACATCATTCCTGAATACCCTAGAAAAGAATACGCTTTCATTATGATGGATTCTCATGGGATCCGGTATCGAAAATCCTCCTGAGTTCTATCGAAATTCTCATCACCTTGCGCGCTGATTTATTTTACAAACGGAAACAACAGCTTCTGGTTTTCTGGCCACAGCATATTGTCCAGATCAATTAGCTTAACGCCTGTATCTATTCTTTCAGGTACGTTCCGCCCCTCAATAATGTCGACGGCGTACTTCACGGCGAGATATCCGTTATTAAATGGATTCTGCAGAACCAACCCCTGAACAACTCCGTCCTGCAACAACCCCATTGTTTCAGGTGGACTATCGAATGCGATCACCTTCACACTTCCACCATGGCCGGATCGTTGAACCTCACGCCCTACGCCGATTGAGGATTCTGCATTTAGTGCGACAATCCCATCCAGACTCGGATATTGTGCGAGCCATCTGCGTGTGATCTCCTCCGCATTTCGTTGATTGGACTGTGAATATTGAATATCCACTACACGAACATTAGGAAATCTGGCCACATAATCTTGAAACCCTTCTTCCCGTTGATTCGCATTTTTGGCTGCCTCTACAAAGTTCATGACCGCAATTTGACCCGATTCATGAATCAATTCGATCATTCGCTTCGCGGCCAGCTGCCCCGCTTCATAATTGTTCGTACCGACATACGTCTTTACGCGTGCGGATCCAACCTCTGAGTCGATGGATATGATCGGTATGTTTTCATAGGCAATTCGATCAGTCGCTTGTGCTAACCCCATATAATCACTTGCCGCAAGAATGATGGCATCCGGACGATTCTGAATGGATTGATTCACTAATTCAATCTGACCTGGTATATCATCTTCATGATTCGGAGCCAAGAAATGAAGCTTCACATTGAATTCCTTGGCCGCAGCCTCAGCCCCGCTCTTCAGCGTGTTCCAGTAATCGCCCTGATTCATCTTGACGATTAGGTCAATAGTGAGCATATTATCCGACATCATATTGGACTGGATGGAACAGGACGACAGCGAGAAGGAGAGTGATAAAATCACGATTAACAATAGATTCATTCTTCGATTCACGACTCTGCCTCCCTTTCATCCCGGACAATGGGAAGCCAGATTTTGACCGTTGTGCCTTCTTCCAGCTCACTCTCGAACTCCAGTCCGTAGCCTTGTCCGAAGCATAGCTGGATACGATCATGTACATTTTTCACGCCAACGCCTGACCCACTTTCACTTCTTACCTTTTTCGTTAGAAGACTGTTCACGATCTGAGGACTCATGCCTAAGCCGTTATCCATTACTTGCAGCATCAACTTATCTTCTACAATAGCGGCTGTTATGGTGATCACCCCTTCCTCCTGCATCATCTCAATCCCATGCACGATCGCATTTTCGACGATTGGCTGCAAAATAAGCTTTATGGTCATGCAATCCAATGCCTCATCCTGGATATCTATTGCATATTGAAATTTGCGTTTATAACGGATGGTCTGAATGATTAAGTAATGTCTGACATGTTCAATCTCTTCTTGTACGGTGATGATGTTCTTCCCTTTGCTCAAGCTAATCCGAAAAAATCGCGATAATGATGTAATTGCCGTTACCGCCTCCCTTGTCTCTCCCCGTTCCGCAAGCCGGATGACCGAGTTCAAGGTGTTATATAGGAAGTGTGGGTTGATCTGTGCTTGCAGCACATCAAGCTCACTCTTGCGCTTCGCCTCTTGCTCCACAATAATCTGATCCATTAACTGCCGAATTTGCCGAAGCATCATGTTGAACCGGCTGGACAATTGATCCACTTCATAGATGCCCATCGTCGAAATCGGTACTGTAAAGTCTCCTTCCCCCGCACTCTTTACCGATTTCGCTAGATTCTGAATGGGCAGTGAGATTCTCGCAGATACGACGATCGACACGAACAGTACAAACAAAATGACGATGACGAGAAACCACAGTATAAAGGTATTTAGTTCAGACTTGGTTGTTACGATCTCATCTTTGTAGGCGACGCCTACAACTTTCCAGCCGATCGGATTTACCGTTTTGACAGTAATCAACTTGCTCTCGTCATTACTGTTATCTTGGAAGCTTCCATATGCGTAGGTAAGGACGCGTTCTAAGTTCTCATACTTTAACCCTGCATAAATCAGTTGCTGCTGCGGATGGTAGACGATGTTGCCGAACGAATCGATAATGTAGATATAGCCCCTCTTGCCAAAGGATACTTGCTTGCTTAATTCATTGATCGTCTTGAAGTTCATATCGATAACCAGCACACCCTGATCATGCTGGCCTCCCGCTACACGATACCCAGCTTGCTTACTGATGGAGACGGCCCATTTGTAAGTGGTTTTAAATAAATTCTGAATATGAGGTGATGAAAAAGATAAATGATCCGGCCGCGCCATAGCGGCCTCGAACCAGCTTTGCCGCTCTAATTGTGTATTGCTCCGCATGGTCAGTTGAGGGGTGTTAAAGACTAGCTTTCCTTGCTTGGTAAACAAGGCAATCGAAATCAAATCTTCTCTTGTTTTCATAATAGATTTCAGCTGCTCTACTAAAATAGGATTCGTCACGGAAGGACTCTTACGAATCAGGTCCTGAACGACGTCGAAGATACTTGTAATGTTGTTCACATATATCTCCAAATTATAATTGACCTGCTCTACGACCTGCTGAATATTCAAGTCCGCATTTGTCTCCGCCGTACTGGAAAATTTGTTATACAGCATGATGCTGACCATACACACCGCAGCAACGGTTATGAAAATAAACGTTTTTGCGATAATAAACTGAATGCTCCTGACGTTGATCATGCCACCTTCACCCTCGATCCCGATTGCGGTATTCCTTGGGCGACAATCCGTAGCGCTTGCGGAAGCTGAAGCTGAAATAATTCGGATCCGCATACCCAACCCTCTCACCGATCTCGAACGCTTTGAGATCTGTTGACCGCAGCAGTTCCTTCGCCGCTTCCATTCTTAGCTCTAGTAGATAGCTCACGAAGGTGGTTTTGGCTTCCTTCTTAAAAATATGGCTGAAGTAGCCTGTGCTGATGTGCAAATGCCTGCACACCGTATGAATCGAAATATCCAGATCCGCATAATGAAGCTTCATATACGCTTTTGCGTCATCCACCAGCCTCTTGTAGCCAGTCTGCCGCTCGACGGCGATGCAATTCATAATTTTCATACATTGATGAAGCATCCAATTCTTTGCCTCTGACGCATTATTGCAATGATAGATTTCCATCAATGGATGTACGGCACCCCCGAGGAACTGCTCGTAGTTGACGTCCATATCTTTCGCCACTTTCATCATGGCTGTCCAAATTTCGATCCAATAGATTTGAAAATCTTGCAGCGAAACCGTGCTGGATTCCACGACATCAAAAAACTCGCCCATCATCACTTGCGCTTCTTCTATCGTCCCTACCTTCATACAACGGATTAAGGCCTGCTCCTTCATGTCGTCGAATACAAGCGGATTCACCCGCTTCGCCTCTACATCTTCAATCCAGATGACGCGATGATTTCCGTGAATCAATCGATAATGAAGCGCTTGTACCGCTTCCTGATAAGAAGATACCAACTCGGACAAATCGTTCACGACAGTCCCCACGCCAATCGTTACCGTTATTTTGAGAAATCGATGGACACTCTGAAGAATCTCTTCTAGTATCCCGATCGTCTCCTGACTATTTCCAACTCCCTCTCGGCTTGCGCTCATCGTTAACACAATGACATGATCATGGTGAATAAATACTCGTCCCGGCATATGCTTCAGCACGAGCTCCTCGGCAATATTGCATACGGCAAATTGCAATAAATAGCGGTTCTTCTCTTCCTTGCTATGATCCATTTGAATCGCAGAGACCAAATAAGCAGAACCCGATAAATCTATCTCATAGCGCTCGCATTTCTCTTGAATGTCTTCCAAAGAGCACTTGCCTGTAAGGAGAGAAGATAGAAATACATGCTGCAATACTGGTAAGCTCTTTCGATAATGATCCTGTAGCGTTAGTAAATTGTTCTTCTCCGCAACCTCCTGATCCATCTGCTGCTTGACCTTCACCAGTGCGGCTTGCAATTCCGCAGCGGAAAATGGCTTGAGCACGTATTCGTCTATCTGGAGCTTGATCGCCTTCTGCGCATATTCAAATTCATCGTAGCCCGTTAATATCATTATTTTCATCGAAGGATCATGACTACGAATCCACTCCGCGAGCTGCAATCCATTCATGAAAGGCATATGAATATCGGTCACCACAATATCCGGTTGCAATCTTTCTATGTATTCCATTGCCTCTTGACCATTCTCAGCCGTCTCCACGACTGTAAACCCTAATAACTCCCAATCAATTTCATGCAGCACACCTTCTCGTACATCTTCTTCATCATCAACGAGTATTAATTTGTACATGGACATCCCCCTTTTATGAGAAAAGTTAAAAAAGCCGGCAATCGAATGCAAGCGGAACTTTGCTTTCAATTACCGGCTGTTGCTCATATGAAATTATTATTCGCTAGTGAATTGACTTCACCTGTATATTTCGGAATTAAATGACCGCATCTTTCGCATGCCAGTCTTTATCTAACCCCATTTATAATGTCTTGAATTTGTTGAATGTGCCTTTCTTCATGTACGTACGTCGATTTCACCCAATCAATCAATAACATCTCTTTAAAGGCAGGGTGAACAAAATGTCTTCTACTCAGTATCGTCGGATCCTCTAAGGCGTTTAGCATCTCAATAAATTGTTGTCTAGAATTGTTTAGCTTTGCAATGATGTCTTCATATTCGTAATGTTCATCCGTTGGCTTTACAATGTCCGGGGCCGCTAGCTTTATTTTTCTGTCCAGTAAAGAATCGATTGATTTGTGTTCTACGGATGATTCTTCTGTATTCTGTAACCCCCTCTTAATGGCTACGACATATATTTCTTCTACCTTGGCAAGGTGCTGACATATCTGACCAATACTCCAACTATCTTCGTCTTTCCGTTCATTTAATTGGTCTTCAGTTAATCCTTTCAGAATTCCGAGCAGTTTGTCTCTTGTTTCCTTTACGTTTTGCTTGATTTCTTGCAATTCCATAGAAACCTCCCTTTCATTAATTGTTGTGATGAAACGGTAAGAACATTACGAAGTGGTTGTCAGGTGGGTGTAAAATTGCACAATAGATGGAGCTGCACAATGCGGATAAACGAAACTGCTGATGTATGACTGGGCTGGTACTATCATATGTAAATATATTTCATTTAGAATATTCCACAAAATGCCACCCTGTTCCTGCTTCTCCAGGAGCTATCCAGTGAACGAGAGCAATAAAAAAAGACAGCGTGACTCCTCTTTAACTAGGATTTCGCTGTCTTTTCTCTTTGTTTAAGAGCCGTAATGGCTCATGAAACTATCAAATCAACTTCCGGCTGTACCACTTCTCCCCGCGGAAGCGCCAGAGGAAGACGGAGCCGCGGATCCCCCACTCTATGACCATTGCGATCCATACCCCCATGATACCAAGGCCAAGCGGTATCCCGAGTACATAGCCCAGAATGACACGGAACAACCACATCGTGAGCATAGCAGTAATCGAAGTAAAGTTGGAATCACCCGCTGCACGAAGAGCCGATGGCATAATAAAGCTGATCGACCATAAGAATGGCTGGGTAATCGCAATCAGCACCGTAAGTTTAAAGATCTCCGGAATGATCTCTGCCGGAGGAGAGAACAATCTCACGATCCAAGGGAATAAAGGCATGAGAATCACTGCCGCAATAACGAATATGATGGAGGACAGCCACAGGAACGACTTGATAAACTTCCTCGCGTCCTCAATGTTGCGTCGTCCGATGCATTGTCCTACAACCGTGACGATCGCGATGCTCAAGGCATTCGCTCCGATCTGGAACACAAGCGATATGGAGCCGCTTATGGCATTGACCGTGATCGCAAGCGTACCGAGCTGAACGATAAACGTCTGCGTAAGCAGCTTCCCGCCGTTAAAGAACATCTGCTCCGCTGCAAAAGGAACGCCGATAATCATAATTTTTTTCAAAATCGAAAAATCCAACTTCAATGCATTCTGAATTCGGAACTGCAGCGTCTGATTGATCTTCAACAAATAAATTAACGATATCACCATTCCCAGCACACGAGCCGTAAGCATGGAAATGATCAATCCGACTACGCCCATATCGAGTACCGTTATGAACAATATATTCAAAAACAGGTAGGTCAAGTTCATAATGAACGATAGACCCAAGCAGGCCTTCGTCTCTGCCACGCCGCGCAACGCCCCCGTCACAGCTTGAAAAATCGCAATGAACGGGTACGTGAGGCAGCTCCCGATCAAAAAGATCCTTGCGTTATCCAGCACATCCGCTTCCGCACGACCGAACAATAAGTCTAGTGTGGGGTTATGAAAAATAATAACGACCGCGCTGATCAAGATCGACAGCAGCGCAACTGCTGATATGGCTTGAGCAGCCGACTTCGAAACCATATCTGCATTGCCCCTGCCTTTATACTGTGCGACGATGACGGTTCCCCCCGTCGCTACAGCCACAAACACGTTGACCAAGAAGATGTTCAACGAATCCACCATGCTGACCGCACTAACCGCCGCTACTCCCGAGGAGCTGATCATGGCCGTATTCAGCAGGCTCATCAAAATAATAAAAGCTTGATCCACAAATATCGGAATAATAATCGCGATAATTTGCTTATAATCAAGCGTTTCTCCTGTGAAATATTTATTCAACAGGAAGGTCGTTCTTCTCTTTATACTGGGAACAATTGTACTCACCGTATCATCTCTTCTTCATGTATTGTGCCAAGGATCCCCTTGACCTCACATAGTGACGCACTATTATACCACTCTTTAGAGGAGATGAAAGTGAGGTGTGTGTCCTTATTCACGCATATTTCGTGATTTCCGAGCACCGCACTCGCTTTTGCAGTCTTTTTATATACATATGGCAGAGATACGGCTTCTTACTCGCCTTCACATCATGTCCAATCATAATGAAACATACTTTACGGTTGAGTTCGATATCACTCCTACAGAAAGTTCCTTTTTATACTCTCCCAGAGAGTTCTAATCGCGTCATTGCATCGCATGATATTTCCAAGGGGATATTCCGAAAGCACATCAGACCTTTGATACATCTTTTCGATTATTGTACTATATATGTAATAAAGACCAAGTGCTGTGAACACTTGGTCAATACAATTGGCTTGGATGGGTAATCCCTTC
>NZ_MAIS01000183.1:0-3069 GCF_001680695.1 Paenibacillus sp. KS1
TGTACCCCCCAATTAATAAATGTGATACTTATAATGAGTTGCAACATTACGAAAAACCATCGACCTTTATATTGTATATTGTATTTATATAGATATTTTAGGTTCATGAATTATTCACCTTCTTACGTCATCTCATTCGGGTGATTCTAGAAAAATCAGGGGTTATAATTGTTTTTAACGGCCATATTACACTAATTACAGTACTAAGAAAAAGAAGAAGGAAAGTTGATAAGATGTTCGAGAGAGACAAAATAATAGAATCAATATCAAAAATATATACCAATGCTTTGCTGAAAGCCAATCCAGGAAGTAAAGCAATTGATACAGAGGCAACAGTCATAATGAATAATTCACATATAACTTCCAAGATAATTTTACCTTTTGTGGCTCCTAAAATCATCTTCAGGGAAAACTCACGATGTCGTTCGTACAACCAAAAAGAAGATAGATTAATGAGATTTAGTATAGCTACTAAAAGTATTGTTCCGCCAACAATTAATACTCCATAAATACTATTTTGATATTGAGAATTTACAGCTATGTTTGAAACATTAATAGTTATATTAGGAGTCTTCGAGGCATATTGCTGAATCAGTTCAGTTACTTTTGATGGAGAAGTGCCATTGGTTTTTATCAAAACATTATAAGTTGGTTGAGTGAATAGAAATTTGTCTGGTAAGCTTGAAATTGGTAAATAAATACTATCATCCCATGCAGTTTGCTTGTCTTTTTTGCCAATAACACCGATTATTTTATACTCCAATCCATTTATAAGGAGGGAGTTGTTGGTGATTTGTTTGGAAAATTTGTTATATATATTACGTCCGATCATTATGTACTTTTTTTGGTCGCGAATATCGCTTGGACTAATAATATTTCCTGAAAGCAAAGGAAGCTTCCATTCAGGATATACCTTGTAGTTCACAGCGATTAGAACATGTTTATTCTGTTCAGTCCCAATTAATCCATTATCTAGTCCTACGTGTATTTCTGCAAACTCTGCGCCGATAGTTGATAATTTTAATAGAGTTGGTTTAATAAATTCATATTTCATTTTTGAAAAATTAACATGTGTATAATTTATATTTTCAATTGGACCATATGATGTTTCTAAAAGTTTGTTTTTGATTCCATCTTTAATATTTAATCCAGTAATGATTACGGTGGCGCTAATAATAAAGCCTAACATTATCAAAGCAACAGGTCCTTTATTGTAAATAATATTTTTTAAATACCTATTGATCATATAAATCACTCCACATGTAATGTAAATCTAAAAGAAGTGTCTATAGTGAAAGAAACATTGTTATCGTCGTCTCTAATAAGCCAAGGGTTAGATACCAAGTATGCACTAATTTCATATTTCCCTGGTTGCTCTGGTGCTTTAATCGTTATTTCTTTATATGCTGTATCTCCCTCTGGATTTCTAAAATACCACCAATTTTCATTCTCGTTAACTTCGATTTGTTTCCAATTTAATAAGAAAAAAGCTAGATAATCTTTTGCGAGACCATTTACCCTTACATTCAGTTTGACATTTTCATTTGGTTTTGTTTTTAGTTCATTTGGAGGGAGTCTAAAAAACTCATTTTCAGAGTAATTGTCTTGATTGATTAATATACCTTCATATACATTGGAAGGGTCTTTAGAGATAAGGACACGTGTATTACTTGAATATTTTATAGATTTCGATTCGAACGGTTTCAACATATTATCTTGTTGAGTTAAATCAATTCTTTGGCTAACTCCATAAAAATCAGAAGTATCACCTAAGTCACCAGCATGTTTTTGTGGTCCAGCAACCACTGACACTATTAATGGAGCGAATGAATGGTTTTTGTAAGTAACAGGGATTGACAAAGGAATTACAATGTCTGCATCATTTTCAAGAAAAAAATACTCATTATTGTTAAATAGTTTATCAGTAGAAGTATAATCTATTTCTAAATAATTTAGTAACATAATCAATTTGAATTGATTTGGATGACCGGATCTATTGTAAAATCTGACCTTAAAGTCGAAGTTTTCACTAACTTCATGTTTAAATTCTTTTATTATTTCATTATTAGTGTTTAATATCTGAATACCATATCCGAGTTGGTTGTCGGTTACTTTGGAATATTGAACATCCATATCTGTGATGCGGGAACAGGAAGTTAGCATAACTACTAGAAAAATGAATATTATGAGTCGGACTTTATAATTCATAATTCCTCCGTATAAACCAACTCTCAGGAGTGTAGATTCTCCTGAGAGTTGCAACATATATTAGAACTTGTAATCAGTACCATCCTGCCAAGTGCCTACATTCTTATCTTGAACCTTATGACTGCCGTAAAATTTTACATCACTTGATGAAAAGGTATTTGCATATTGACTATCAGTCTGGACTTTATCTGTTGATTCTCCACTTTTTGTTTTAGAAACGCTGGTCTTATCGCTATTAACTACGGTGACTTTTGCTTCAAGGGAGTACAAGGAGACTCCTTCATGAACCCAGGTTTTTGCATAAGCTGATGGATTTGCGTAAATTGGATTTGATACACTCAATTCACCCTTTACAGTGTACTTTCCGAGAGAGCTTTGAGTTGTTGTGTCTGCAAAAGCAGTCACTGACATCAGTGAAAAACAAAATACTGAAGTTAATACGGTAACTAATTTCTTGTTCATCCTATACATCTCCTTATTGATTTCTAATCGGAGTCTAGGGTGAGAAAATAATTAATAAATTCCAAATATTAGAATAATATACTATGTTGAGGGTGTCAACTCCTGTTACTAGTTTTTTGTGTTTAATAATTTACCATATACTACTATTAAGATAAATATTCGTGAAGACGCTTGAAATATTAAGAGAAAATTGATAACAAATAATGTTCAGGAGTTTCTCTATATTTTCTTTGTTCTATTCTTGTACTAATGCTACCGGTTTAAGAGGTTGATATTTTGTCGCTAGCCAGAAGAAAATAAGTTTGTTATGAAAAGAACCAATTGGGATCGAGGAGATTCCGATGATTTATGCTTACAACAAGATCGATTTGAAGGATGGAGAAATACCGGAATCGCAGG
>NZ_MAIS01000228.1:0-1379 GCF_001680695.1 Paenibacillus sp. KS1
GAAAAACTGCTGGACAAGCACAAGCCGGACATCGTGCTGCTGAGTGAGCATATGTTCGAATCGTATGCGCAGCAAGGAAAGCTCTATGCGTTGGATGACATTATTGCACAAGAAAAATTCGACCTGGAAGGCTACATGCCGGGCGTGATCGATATGATTCGTACGAAAGGAAGAGGGAAGCTGTACGGGCTGACCCCTTATTTTTATAATCAAGTGATTTATTACAATCGCGACTTGTTCCAAGCGTACAACATCGAACTACCGCACAACAAGATGAGCTGGCAGGAAGTGCTGTCTTTATCCAAGCGCTTTGACGATATGAGAACAGGCACTAACGAAATTTACGGTTTGTATCAAAGGCCTTCCGAATTATTGATAAATATCGCATCGACTTCTTCCCTTCAAGTCGTTGACGCGAAGGGAGAGAAGATGCGCATCCGATCCGACGGGTGGAAGCAAGCCATTCGGATGGCAACGGATGCGGTGCGGAATTATCCGCCCGTACAAGTAGAAGGAATGAACAATCTGTTCCTTCAGGGGAAGGCGGCCATGGTCATGGATGGCCCTTGGTTCGCCAAAGAGCTGCGGCGTGCCCCTCTGCGCGATAAAAAATTGAGCTCTATCAATTGGGATATCGTTACGGTACCGATCGACCTAGCAAGACCTGACGAGTCCTCTAAGGTGCGCTTGTCGGAAATTTTTGCGGTAATGGCGGACTCCGCGAACAAGCGGGCTGCCTGGGAGTTCGTCCAATTCGTCAATGGATCGAGCATGGAGAAGGTTGCTTCCCGCAATCCGATATCTACTTTGCCGACGAGAAACCAATTTTTCAAGGAATTGGAGGGCAGGAGCACAGAACCGTTCTATATGTTGAAGCCCAGGTCATCTACGGAATCTTCGCCTGCTGAAGGGAGCTTGGGATTCTGGGTAGGGTACGGCAACAAACATGTGCCGGAAGACTTCTACTCACCGTTCAGTGAATTGTTGGACAAAACTTTGCAAGCGGTCATGCAGCGCGAGATGACGCCGGATGAGGCGGTCAATGAGCTGGAAGCGAAGGGGCAGCAAATGCTGAACAAGGCGCATACAGAGGAGAGGGAGAAAAAAGAGCAGACCTCTCCCTGAAAAGTTGATTACAGGGGAACCTTCTGTATTCTGACGTTCTCTTTCAAGTGAATAACAAAGGATTGCCCTTTTGTCTTATAGCGATCCAATCGTTCGATTATGAAGTATACATAGACATGGAGGCAAGTAAGAAGAAAGGGTTCTTAGACGATGATCAACCTGCGCACATTTTTCATGAAATACATTTTTGTCATGATTGCGGAAAATTTGTTTATAGTATTTCAACTTTAGGAGGGAATCGAAATGAATGTGAA
>NZ_MAIS01000353.1:0-307 GCF_001680695.1 Paenibacillus sp. KS1
CATACTAGATACGATCAGGGATGCTAGAATGACTTTCTTCAAATTCATACAAAATCCTCCTATGTTTCATATTCTCATTGTGTACCACTGTTGTATCGCCTACTATCGCATACAGTATATAACAATATCAATCCACTCATTTGTGACATCATCTCTATTATTTTGTCAGTTTTCTCAAACCTATATGGCTGATATGCTTGATGAAAAAACTACGGTTCGTGATGCGCTTGACCAGATGCAGCGCGAATTGCAGGCGACTCTTGTAATACCGTAAACGAACGAGCCTGTGGATGTGCATCCACAGGCT
>NZ_MAIS01000095.1:0-23698 GCF_001680695.1 Paenibacillus sp. KS1
CCAATGCAGAGCATGCCAATGCAGAGCATGTCGATGCAGAGCATGCCGATGCAGAGCATGCCAATGCAGAACATGCCGATGCAGCAGCCTATGTCAATGCAGCAGCCTATGTCAATGCAGCAGCCGATTGCAACGCAGCAGGCATCTACAATGCCTCCTTCGGTCGCCAGCGGTAATGTGATTACGCCTTCCGGCACGGTTCTGACAGGGCTCCCGCAAGAACAATCCTTTATCGAGAACATTTTGCGCTTGAATCTTGGCAAGATCGGTACGTTTTATATGACATATGAGAACAACTCGGAATGGAATGCGAAGATATTCCGCGGTAAAATTGAGGCTGCTGGTCGTGATCATATCATTATCAGCGATCCGAGAACGGGTCAACGCATCATGCTGTTGATGGTTAACTTCGACTATGCGACATTCGATGAGCCGCTTAATTATGAATATCCATTCCGTCAGCCTGAATCTTCTGAAGAACAGTAATTAGGCTATCCGCCAGCAAGCCGCCGCCTCTCCGAGAGGTTAGGGCGGCTCTTTGCTTATATTCACAAAACATCCAACTTCCGTTAAACCTCTGATGAGGAACCAACGTTATAATCCGTGGGAAGGGAGAGAAAGATAAAATAATCTCAGGGAAAGGAGGGAAAATAAAGAATGCATAAAGCTGCTTACAAGATTATGATCTTAACGTCCCGTTTCGGGGAAGGGCATTGGATGGTAACGCAGGCGCTCAAAGGACACATGGAGCGGCTTGGCATGCAGGTTATTGTTGTGGATTTGATGGCTGAGGCGCATCCGATGATGGATGCGATGTTTCGGTTTTTATTTACGCAAAGCCAGACGATGTCGCAATACGGGATTCACTATTATGGCTGGAGCTACTATTCAACGCGCCGAATTGAACGTACACATCCACTTGTGCGCACAGGGTTCACACTAGGCAAGGGCAAGCTGAAGCAGCTACTGCTGGAGCATCGGCCTGACGGCATTATTAGTACATTTCCCTATTTCGACGTCTCATCTGTTGTCCGGCAGATGAACAAAGCGACTCCCACATTTACGGTCATCACCGATTACGATCTCCATCATCGCTGGATATTGTCCACCACAGATCACTACTATGTTGCAACTGTCGAATTAGCCGAACAGATGATGAGAGCCGGTATCGCTCCAGATCTAGTGCATGTAAGCGGCATTCCAATCCGTGATCAATTTGACTTGTACCCTCAGCAGCACACGATGCAGTCCTCCATGCAGAATGAAGAGCATGTGGAAGCACTATTCCATAAATATGGATTACATTCAGGGCTTCGAACTACGTTAGTGATGTCGGGTGGGCTTGGAGCGCAGGCAATATCCAATCGATTTCTTCGCCTATTGGAACGAATACCGAATCATCAGGTTGTTATTGTATGCGGCAGAAATGAACGCTGGGAGATAGAACTCAAGGAGAAGTTCCGTTTGTCGAGCAATGTACATGTATTCGGCTATGTGTCCTCTATTCATGAACTGATGTTATGCGCTAATGCAATGGTTACGAAGGCGGGAGGGGTAACCCTAACGGAAGCGCTTGCTATGCAGGTGCCTCTATTTATTGCGCGCCCGCAGCCTGGTCAAGAGCGGGAAAATGCTCGGTATTTCGCAAGGCATGGTGCAGCTGTTGTCGTGCGGCAGGACGTTGAGCTGGCGATGAGACTCTGCGAGGCGTACAATCAGCCAGCCCTGCTTGAATCCATGAAGCGAAGCATGGTGAGTCTGGCGCGTCCGTATGCTGCGAAACGAATCGCAATAGATATTCTGGACGCGATGACAAGCGAAACCTATCCAGCTCAATCCCCCTTGCGCGCCAGCCAGTGCTTGGCTGCAATGGTTAACAATGCTACACATACGAGCAGTGAAGAGACAGCGAATGCTGCCGAGAATTGATATTCATTATATAAAATCTCAATATGGAGCGGCATTGTGTTCGTCTCGCCTCGTATATGCCCAGATACGACGGATACCGCCCCGAATTCCCCCATTGCCCTCGCATTGCAAATGATTATGCCGTATAACAGTCCCCACTTGATATTGGGCAGCGTCACACGCCAGAACATTCGCCACCCGCTTGCTCCTAAGGTGGCCGCTGCCTCCTCCTCCTGTATTCCTTGCGTCTGCATGAGCGGAATGAGCTCCCTGGCAACGAAGGGGAATGTGACAAATAACGTAGCTAATACAATGCCTGGAAGAGCAAAGACGATTCGAATATTTTGATTGTCCAGCCATTCTCCAAACCATCCATTTGAGCCAAAAATTAAAATAAATAAAAAGCCTGCAATGACAGGCGAGATTGAGAAGGGGAGATCCATCATAGTAATGAGCCATTGCTTGCCGCGAAATGAAAATTTGGTGATACACCAGGCTGCTGCAATGCCGAAAATTGCATTTAAAGGCACGGCGATTGCTGCAGTGACAAGCGTGAGCCGGATCGCTGCTAAGGCATCTGGGTCAACAAGTGCTGCCAGATAGACATCAGCTCCGCGCTTGAATGCCTGCACGAACACGGCCGCAAGCGGGAGCAGAATGACGAGCGCAATAAAGCCAAGAGCAGCGGCAATGAGCAGGTATCGGACATAGGATGATTCCGTTGTACATGCGCGAGATTGCGGCGCTGATGGCAAAAGTCCGCCTCCCATTGACTTGCGCCTAGTATGAGGGGGGGATTTAGGTTGTTCCGTAAGCAATGAGGTATCGGTCATACGGGTGATCTCCTTGTTTTCGCGTTTTCAAGTATTGTTGATGGGGTGAATCGGAGTGCAGTTTCATCCTTCATTGGCTCTAATGGGGCATAACGCGTCTGCCCATTCTCCATTGAATGAAATTGATGATAAACAGCAGGACAAAAGATATAACAAGCAATACAAGTGCAATAGCCGTGGCTGCGGCATATTCATATTGTTCCAGCTTCGTCATAATAAGCAACGGTGCAATCTCAGTCTTATATGGCATATTACCGGAAATAAATACAACGGAACCATATTCGCCAATTCCACGTGCAAAGGCAAGCGCAAAGCCTGTCAGCAGCGGCGGTATGAGTTCGGGGAAGATGATTCTGGAGAATACCGCCCAACGCTTGGCACCCAAGGTTGCCGCTGCTTCCTCAACTTCCGTGCTCCATTGCTCTAAGATTGGCTGAACGGTTCGCACCACGAAGGGGAAGCCAATAAAGGTCAGCGCGATCATGATGCCAACCTGTGAATAGGCGCTCTGTATGCCAAGCGGATACAACAGCTGTCCAATCCAGCCGTTCTCTGCATAGATGGAGGTCAGAGCAATGCCTGCGACAGCAGTAGGGAGTGCGAATGGCAGATCAATCAAGCCGTCTATCCATCGCTTTCCTGGAAATGAATAACGGACAAGCACCCAAGCGACAATCAGTCCAAAACAGACGTTGAGGAGTCCCGCGGCACAAGAGACGATAAAGCTGATCCGATATGCTGCGATGACACGGTCATCCAGCACCGTGCTCCAAAACTCGCCCCAGGTTAATTCAGATGACTTCAAGACGATGGCTGACAGCGGTATGAGTACGAGGAGAGACATATAAATCAGCGTATAGCCTAGTGTGAAGCGGAAGCCGGGAAGCACCGAATACGATGCTTTCCTCGGCTTGATGGGAGATCGGTCAAGGTGAGCGGATTGTGTGGTCATGATATCCCGTGCTCCCTTCTACTTTTTATAAATTTGATCAAATAATGCTCCATCAGCGAAGTGCTTCTGATGCGCGGCTTCCCATCCGCCGAAGTCATCCTGAATGGTGAGCAGCTTAAGTTCGGGGAACTGTGCCTTATGTTTGGCCGCAACGGCTTCTAAGCGTGGGCGGTAATAATGCTTTGCTGCAATCTCTTGTCCTTCCTCTGAATACAGATAGGATAAGTAAGCTTCGGCGACTTTGCGGGTTCCTCGCTTATCCACCGTTTTGTCGACGACCGCTACAGGCGGTTCCGCCAATATACTTAGCTTAGGAACGACAATTTCGAATTTATCCTGCCCAAGCTCGTTTGTGGCGAGGAAAGCTTCATTCTCCCAAGAGATGAGTACATCACCGATTCCTCGCTCCACGAAGGTGGTCGTTGCTCCGCGCGCGCCTGAATCGAGTACGGGGACATTGGCATAGAGGGCGGAGAGGAATTGCTTCGCCTTCTCTTCATCTTGTTTGTTCTCAGAGAGGGCGTACCCCCAAGCGGCGAGATAATTCCAGCGGGCGCCTCCGGAAGTTTTGGGGTTCGGTGTGATGACTTGAATACCGGGCTTGATGAGATCGTTCCAATCATGGATTCCCTTAGGGTTGCCCTTGCGCACAAGAAACACGATCGTGGAGTAGTAAGGGGCACTGTTATGCTCAAAGCGTGTCTGCCAGCCCTCTTGAATCAAGCCAGCCTTGCGAATAGCATCAATATCGTACGCAAGGGCTAGGGTAACGACATCGGCCTTCAAGCCGTCGATGACAGCGCGTGCTTGCTTGCCGCTGCCGCCATGTGATTGCTTCACGGTGACGTTCTGTCCGGCCGCTTCTTTCCAGTGTGCGGCGAATGCCTTGTTGAAATCAGCGTATAGCTCACGGGTTGGATCGTAGGAAACGTTCTGTAGTTCCACAGTCTCTTCAGAAGCAGTATTAGGCTTAGCTCCTTCTGCTTCTCCCTGTTTGCCTGAACCTGAATCGCTGCGTCCGCAGGAGGCCATCAAGGAGAGCGTCAACACAGAAAGCAGGATGATGATACGTACAGGTAAACGACGTTGTACTTTCATCGGGATTGTCTCCTTTCTTTCGCGCCTTCCAGCTCGAAGCGGGTACGTTCTGTCCGTTCCAGCTGTACAATGTGGCCGTCATGGATCGTGATGGTCAGTGATCCATAGTTGAGTCCTTTCAATTGTTCTGCGATTCGCTCCAGCCACTTCGGATGGATGGTATCTAACCCGATTTGTGTTGGTTGACTGCTCATATACATTCCTCCCTTGAACATGAATACAAAAAAACCGAAGACACCCCTAAGCATGCAGTTAGGTATGCGTCTCCGGTGATCCGGTCGACAGAAGTCGTGAGTCGTTGTACTTAGTTGATTAATCATTATATTTCCTATAAGATAACTAAGGTATTAGTGTTATGGCAGTATGTTATCAGCAACCGGATAGGAAGTCAATGCCGCTGCCCACTTATTTCCAAAGTTATATTAAGTTCTGGGAAATCGTGAAATGTGCTTGCCCGAAACGCGTTTACAATAGCTTTGTTATGAGGTAGGACAGGATGGTTTGCACCAGACTGCCGTTTACGACTATACTGAAATTGTTGCTACATTTATGAAGGAGGCAATGAACATGCAAATTACGTTGAACAATGGCTTGAGCATGCCGCAGCTAGGTCTTGGGGTATGGCGCGTTGAAGAGGGACAGCAGGTGAAGGATGCAGTGAAGACTGCATTGGAGACGGGCTATCGCTTAATCGATACGGCAGCTATTTATCAGAATGAAGCAGGCGTTGGCGAAGCGATTAAAGAGTCAGGTGTGAAGCGTGAAGATATATTCTTGACGACGAAAGTATGGAATTCCGAGCAAGGATATGATGCTACCCTGAAGGCGTTTGATGAGAGCTTACATAAGTTGGGAACCGACTATCTAGATTTGTATTTGATTCATTGGCCAGTTCCTTCCCGGGATTTGTATGTGGACACATACAAAGCATTGGAGAAGCTCTACGCAGACGGACGCGTGCGTTCGATTGGCGTATCCAACTTCCATATTCCTCACTTGGAGCGTTTGGCGCAGGAATGCAGCGTGAAGCCGGTTGTGAATCAGGTGGAATGCCATCCGCGCTTGGCTCAGAACGAGCTGCGTGAATATTGCCAGCGCCATGATATTTATTTGGAAGCTTGGAGCCCGCTGATGCAGGGTGGAGATATTTTGCAGAATGAAGAGATCGCTGCGATCGCGGCCGCACACGGCAAGACATCAGCTCAAGTGGTTATTCGCTGGCACTTGCAGCATGGCCATGTCGTCATTCCGAAGTCGATTACACCATCGCGCATACGCGAGAACTTCAATGTATTTGATTTCGAGTTGAGCAGTACTGAGCTGAGCAGCATCGATGCACTTAATGAAGATAAGCGAGTTGGTCCGAACCCGGATGAATTCGCAGTTACGTAACAGCAATTATTCGTTCGTTGCAACCCTGATATAGAATGGGAAAGTAAATAGAACACGGTTTGCCCCACCTCGGGACAAACCGTGTTCTATTTGTCTTCGTCCATATTCCAATTGGCAAGCGCTGCGAATGGATTGTCTCGATCCTCATTGCTTGTATCATCTCGATATACAACATTGCTCTCATAGCTCGGATGTTCTTGAACCTCATTGCGAGTCAACTGAATGTGCTCCTGCATCTGTATATATACGAGTGCTGTGTTGTAGGCATCATCCAGTGCCCGGTGCTGATTCCCGACGAATGGGACGTCCAGTGCTTCCAGCGCTGCCTTAAGTCCAATCTGCTGATTATGCTCACGTTTCAGGGCAGTAGATACTTGCTTTTGCAAATTGTTATGATTGCGAAGCCAGTGCAGTGGAATCTTCTTCTGGCGGCATTCCTTTAGGAATTGGGATTTATCATCCGGCCCCCAGGAACATAGTGCATAGTCATCCGTGTCAATCCACGCGATGAATTGATCAAGGACATCCTGCAGGGTGGAGGCATGTGTAATATCCTCTTGTGTAATACCGGTAAAATTAACAGTATCATCTGTTAACTTGGGGGAAAGAGTCGGTTTGACGAACGCTTGAAACGTGTCAGCAACGGCGAATGTTCCCTCGTTCTCCGTCACTTTCACCGCCCCAATTTCAATGATTTCGGCAAACGCCCCTTTTTTGCGCTTTACGGTCATTTCCAAATCATAAATAATTGCTAACATGGTGCCGCTCCTATCTTTATTGACAGCGTATGATGCTTATATTGTAACACAAGTTGCGCCGGTCGTTGGAGGAACTACTTGGATTCTGCTGCTGCCCGAATTGAATCTATTCATTGACAGCGTGAAGGAAGCTTACTACAATGGAAGGGCATAAATAGAACGGTATGCACCAAACTCTATTTACAGTGTCGGAAGCTGTGAATAGAGAGGCGAAATTTTGCAAAGGCGTGTGAGTGGCCGCGTTCGGTAGAAGAACGCACAGCTTTGTATTGCCACAGCGCTTGGTTTCGTTCGCCCCCTGCTATAGAACGCAGGGGGCTTTTTTGCGTGTATAAGCGAGAGGAGCTTGACATCAATATGAAATTACTTCAGTATGCTTTGCTTGTATTCCTTGGGGCTTGCAGCTATGGAACTCTGTCTTCCATAATGAAGCTCGGGATCGGAGAAGGGTTTACCGTTCCAGAGATTGTAGGCGGACAATATTTCTTTGGGTGGCTGATGCTTGTGGTTATGACACTACTCTTCTCACGACATAAGCTGCGCTGGAAGCAAGCCGCGGTGCTGCTCGCTTGCGGATTGTCTGTGAGCTGCACTTCGATTACGTACGGCCTTGCCGTAGGAGAATTGCCAGCCTCCATAGCCGTTGTATTTCTATTCCAATTTACGTGGATTGGTGTATTGCTGGAAGCGGTTGTTACGCGCACGCGCCCTGAACCGATGAAGATCATTTCGGTTATCATCCTGCTCGTAGGTACTGTCTTCGCGGGCGGTCTCGCTGATCATGGATTGTCCGGATTGAGCTGGAAAGGGGCGGTGTTCGGAATAATTTCCGCAATATCGTTTGCGATATATATTTTTGTGAGTGGGCGTGTTGCAACCGATGTGCCTATTTTGACGAAGAGCTTATCCATGATTACGGGGGCAATGGTTGTTGTATTCCTCATGTTCCCGCCAGCATTCATTATGGATGGCACCTTGGTAGATGGATTGTGGAAGTTCGGATTACCTATGGGGCTGCTGGGCATTATTATCCCAGTCATTTTCTTCGGAATAGGTGTCCCGAAGATTGGTTCTGGATTAGGCACGATTTTAGGAGCGGCTGAGCTGCCGGCAGCGGTAGTGATGTCTGTACTTGTTCTCCGGGAACAAGTTACGATGTTGCAGTGGGCAGGAATCGTACTGATTTTAGGAGGCATCTGTTTGCCGCAGCTGACTCTGGTGAATCAAAAGAAGGCGAACACAAGAGAGAAGATAGAGCGTACAGGTGCATAATTAGAATAATAATGCATATTGTCGAATGGAGTAGGAAGGGGAATCGGTACAGCTCGTCGAAGTGGGAATAAAGCTACTGAACAACCTGTGGGAAAGGGAGAAATGCGCTATGCATCATGTCGTATATCAGAAACAGAAAGCAGCAGCCCGATTGTTCATTGCATTCATTTGTATCCTATTCTCGGCGGGCCTTATCGTTCTGGCCGTGCTCGATTTCAAATTGCCGCTCAGCTTGCGAATTGCCCTGGCAGCGGCTGCATGCATTGGATTCGCTTATTGCGGGAGCAATCTCGTCGTATCCGTGCGTGCCTTAACAGCAGGAACCAATATCCTACTGACCTATGATCAGGAGACAATATGGAATGAATATGGACTCCGCGCAGCATGGGCAGATGTAGTCGATATTCGTGTCGAGCAGGGGCGAGTGGGCATCTTGTTCGTCCCGGTATTCCCCACGTTCGTTGTCGTTCTTAAGGACGGAACGAGCAGGAAGGTTGAGACGTTCCATACATTAACGGATCAGGAGATGAACGAATGGAGGAATCGATTGAAGCGGCATCAGAAGGTCGTTCAAGGCAAGGCAGAGGCCGCGGAGCAATCGATGCCACTCGAAATGAAAGAAATTACACTTACCTAAGATGTACTTGTATTTTGCTTCTATAATGGAACATATACTCATGAATCTTTTATATAGGAAGAACAAGCTAACACTATTTTGAATGCTATATTTTCATTTATAGGATGTGGGGGATGATTAGTGGCGAAATTAAGTGTAAAACAGCAATTATTGGCTACTTTTATTGTTTTTGTAGTATCAATCGTTGTTGCTATCGCAACACCTTGGAATCAATATAAAACACTATTTATGACCCCTGTTATAGTTTTTTCTGCTTTTGTTGGTACCTTAATTTCAAAAAAAATCTTGAAAAATGACGATAAAAGTTAGGGGGAAGTATGGGGATTTTATACATTGATGAGGCCGGTAATTCAGGTCTTAAAGATCTAAAGGATCAGCCTAATTTAGCTTACGGTGGGCCATTTATTGAGTCAACTAATAGGCTAGTACGTCCCTAATTGGGAAGTACTAGCCTTCTTCTCGTTGCCACAAGGGAATTCATGCTTATCGATCAAACCTAGTTCTCCGTACCCAGCCATAAATCTATCGGCCGCTGTACGGCTGCGTGGAATGGCAGCTCAATCTTGCGCCCTAATCGGGCGGAGGCATATGCTGCGTAGATGATTTCGAGTACGGCACGCCCGTCCTCGCCTGTTACGCAAGGCTCTAGATTTTGCCGGACACAGGTAATGAAGTGCTTCAATTCCTGTGGATATCCTTGATTGAATGCTTCTTCATAGATGGTGAACGACCACCCTTGGGTGGAGCCTGCCTTCTCCATCGCATAATCATAGCCATGTTCGCTATAGGTCAGAGCAGCGTTGCCTTGAAAGAGGTCCGCATAGCTTACTCCCTTCGTACCGTATACTTCTATGTTGTCTGTCATCCCGCCAGGCTTCGCCCAGCTGTCCTCCGCGATTGCCGTTACACCATTCTCGAACTCTACGATCGTAATCGCATTATCTTCGCCCTTCGTTATCTCGCCATGTAGTACAGTAGACATTGTCGCATATACGCTTTTCACTTTGGCGCCGCCCATCATCCAGCGGAACCATTGCAGCGCATGGCAGCCCAGATCCATGAGCACGCCGCCGCCAGCCTGCTTGATGTCATAGAACCAATCACTGTGCGGACCAGAATGCTTCTCTGCCTGCTTCAGCATATACACATCGCCAACGGCTCCCAGCTCGATCAGCTTGCGTACCCGCTCGAACTTCGGTGCGAAGCAGAGCTCTTCCGCATACATGAGCTTCACTTCTGCGCTGCGGCATGTCTCGATCATCTCGTCGGCCTCTTCCAAGGTAACGCATAGCGGCTTCTCTACGATAACGTGCTTGCCCGCTTGCGCAGCTGCTATACATACGCGGTGATGGAGGAAGTTCGGCAGGCAGATGTCCACAACCTCACAACCGGAATGCGCCAACAGCTCATCCATGTCTGTATACACTTGCGGTATTCCATGCCGTGCAGCGAATGCTTCTCCTTTCTCACGATTGCGGGCATAGACAGCGACTACCTCTGCCTCTGGAACGAATCGGGTAAAGGACTCCATATGAATGTCGGCCACGAAGCCAGCGCCGCAAATGGCTACTTTCGTACGATTCATTACGCTTATCTCCTTTCAAATGCCGCATCATGCTGGTGAACAGCATGTGTGGATGGTTTCGATTTGAACAGCAGCAGGAACAACAGTGCCACGACAAGCGCAGCGCCTGCCGGGTACAGCCAGAAGCTCTTCCATTGTGCAAGCGCAGCAGTTCCGCTAGCTGTCACGGTATCGTTGAACAGACTGCCGGCGATAAGTGAGCCGAAGTAGATGCCGATTCCCTGCGTGAACAGGAGCAGCAAGCTTTGTGCCTGCCCCTTTACTTGGCTGTCTGCTTGCTGCTCGGCATAGATGAATCCGGTTACAAAGAAGAAATCATAACAGATTCCATGGAGAGCAATGCCTACGATGATGAGTGATCCAATCTGATCAGGCCCACCGAGGGCGAATAGGACGTAACGAAGTGTCCAAGCAATCATGCCGATCAGGAGCATGATTTTGATGCCTAAGCGGCGGAAGAAGAACGGGATGAGCAGCATAAAAGCGATTTCCGACATCTGGCCGATCGTCATAACGCTGCCTACATTGGCGAACCCAGCAGCCTCTAAGAAGGGAGACGCAAACGAATAATAGGCTGCAAGTGGGATGCAAATAAGCATCGAGCAGATGATGAAAAAACAAGAGCTTCGCTCCTTAAGCATCTGCAGCGCGTCAAGACAGAGCAGGTCGCGAACAGAGAGAGACTTTCCTCTGGCGGGAGCGGGCGTATTGGGCAGAGTGAAGCTGAATATACCGAGCAAGAGGGATGCAATAGCAGAGATGTAGAAGATGACGGAACTGTCGGAGTAGCCCAGTTGGCCGATAAGGACGCCTGCCACGATCCATCCGATTGTGCCGAACACACGAATCATCGGAAATGTCTTTGCAGCATCCGCAATATGGTGAAAAGCTACATTGTTGCTTAGTGCCAGTGTAGGCATATAACACAGCATATACAGAAAAAGCGTCCACAACAGCGTTGTTCCGCTGCCTGCCTCGACTTGCCTGCCGACCATCCAGAGAAGTGCACTGCCTGCAAGATGAAGGAGGCCCATCACTTTCTCAGAGGCGAAGAAGCGGTCAACTACCATGCCGAGGAAGAAAGGAGCAATAATGGATGCAATCGCTCCAACGGAGTAAGCGGTTCCAATAATGGATGACAAGCCATATTTGCTGAGTGTAAGCCCCGCAGTGGCGTACCAAGCCCCCCATACGAAAAACTGCATGAACATCATGAATGATAATCGTGGAATAACGAGCCTTCGCTGCATCTGCCTCCTCCTCACTTTATTTTACAAGGATGAATGTCTGTGCTGTAACGCTATTATCATTCATATTCAACTGAGTTGTCTACTACGCATACAAGTTGCTGGCGAACTGGTGCACATAGATGGATCATTTTTTGAATTTCCCTAAAAATAGGAAGGTTCAGTCTTCATAGGATTCCAGTATTTGCCGATATATTCAATAAAGATTTGGATATTTATACAATTTTGGAAAGAAGAAAAACAGGCACATCAGATGAAAGATTCCAAGTGAGGGGGAATTGGCGATGAAGCATGCGAAAAATCAGCCGAAAATCGACTCGCCCGGTGCTGGATCAGTAGGATCTGAAAAGCAGCGGATGCAAGACGAGCAGATGGCGGAACATGCGGCCCGTATGAATGCAGAGGAGCAGTGGCGAGAGGATATGCGCAACGGAGTTCACCATGGCGGCGTCGATCTGAACGGCACGATTGTGGAATTCGAAAAGCAAGACTTTTTCGAGCCTGGCCTGAGCTTTTTATTTCCGAAGGATTTTCTCCTGTGCACGCTAGAGACCGAACAACAGATGGTTTATCAGAATGAGGCTCATGCTCTGAACATCATCTTGCAATATACAGAACGTCCTGAGCAGGCCATCGACTTGAGGCAGATGAAGACGGACATGATTCGCAGCATGGCAAACATGGAGCTTCATACCGAGTGGCTGGAGGACGGAACGGAGGAAGTGAACGGGCAGTCGATCCATTACTGCTCCTTTTTGAATCCAGTGGCGCATGGCAAGGTGTTCAATTTCTTGTTCTTTGTAGATGCCGGACGCAAACGCCTTATCGCCAACATTAATGGGAACGACAAGCATGTAAAACGATGGTCCATCATCGCACTGGAAATGATTCGATCGGTGGAGGTGGCGAGCGCATGAGTGTATCGACATTATCCTATCAAAATGTGCGAATAAAGCCATTTCCCCATATGCAGCTGCTGGAGCTTGCCATCGTGCAGCAGGTGAATGAGCATGGGAAGCTCACCTTTACGGGCGTCATCGCCGAGGAGCATAAAGACAATGATCTCTTTTCGCTGAACGAGCAGACGCCGGTTCAGGTGATGGAGCTTCTGGAGCAGGGCGGAGAACGGATATTGTTTTCCGGGATTGTCACCGAGATGCGCATCGAACGGACGAGGGATGTATATACGATTCAGGCGGAAGCATGGACAAGCTCCGTCATGTTGGATATTCGCGTCAAGAGCAGGTCTTTTCAAGACGCTTCGATGACATACAGCCAGTTAGTTCGGAAAATGGGCGAGGATTACTCCAATTACGATGTGCAGTACACGACGGATCATAATCCGGGTATCGGACAGTTCGTCCTGCAGTATAAGGAAACGGATTGGGCATTTTTGAAAAGAATGGCCTCTCGCCTCGACACGGTTGTGGTGCCCGCCGAGAAATTCAAGGATATCAAGTATTTTTTCGGACTTCCCGATATCGGGACGGTTAAGAAGCTGGATGATTACCAATATGTCGCCAAGAAGAAGCTGGCGGATTATATGGCTTATCACCATAATATTCGGCCGGATTCCCAAGAGAGCGACTTCATCTCTTATGAGGTAACGACCAGACAACTGATGCATCTGGGTGACGCTGTAGATTTCCAGAGGGCGAGGCTGTATGTCGGGAAAGTCGTCTCGACAATGGACAAGGGAGCTATGACGCACACCTATACGATTACTACCCGCAAAGGTTTGAACCGGGAATTGCCATTCAACGAAGCCATCAGAGGAGCTTCGATAGGAGGAACGGTTCTGGCAATTAACAGAGACAAGGTCAAGGTTAGGCTCGATATCGATAAGAATCAGGATGCTAGTACGGCGCACTGGTTCCCTTACTCTACTGTATTTGCATCTGCGGATGGAAGCGGCTGGTATTGCATGCCGGAGGCAGGGGACAGTGTGCGCGTGACATTCCCAAGCGAGCGGGAGGAGGAGGCATTCGCCATCAGTTCGGTCAATTCCTATGCCGGCGAACCTGCAGGTGCTTCTCCGGGTGGCCAGGGAGCGGGTGCAACGGCATCCAGCGGCGGTTCGCAGGATCGGATGGCCGACCCGAATGTTCGTTACTTCCGCAATTCGGCAGGCATGGAGGTTACGTTAGCGCCAGGTCATGTGCTCATTTCGGCCAATAATGGGCAAGCGACGATTATGCTGGATCAGAGCGGCTCGATCACGATTGCCGGTCAGAAGGAAGTGTCGCTGACGTCCAAGGAGAATGTGACCATCCGGGCGGACAAGAAATTGCTCATGACGGCTAGTGAGGAAATCGCGATAGAAAGCCAGAAGGGCGGCAAAATCGTGCTGAATAGCGGTGGAAATACGGAGCTCAAAGGAACCGAAGTATTTACGAACTAGCAGACATTTCTGGCGCTTGGTGCGGAAAGGACGATCGAAGTGACAAGAGACGAAGCGCTGCGCCATTGGTTGGATACGGCCGTGGCCGACAAGCGCATGGAGCTGATGCTGGCACTCCATCGGGAGGTGCTGGCGCATCGGGACAGGCTAACCGGCGAATGGATCGAGTCGTTCAAGCAGCTATGCGCGGACATCCGCCGCATGCAGGATGAGAAGCGGAAAGGCAAGATCAAGTATATTCATTATTCAATCCTGCGGAGCCAGATTTTGATCGGGGATCATCGCTGCCGCATAGCTGCGTATGATGCACAGTGGCATGGCGACACTTCGACATGCACGGCCGAGTATGACGCGGGCTGGGCGTTCGCTAAGTTGGACGAATTCAAGCGGCATCTGTCCGAGACAAGTAAGAAGTATGTCGGCAAGCTGCTGCCGGCTGACGTGGCAGTTGTAGTGCAGGGAGATATCGTCTGGTACATGGCCTATTTGATCAAGCTTGCCAGATATGCACTGAGAGAGGCCGTGCGAACAGACGAATTCGCAGCAATTGATAAGGAAAATGAACTGTTCATCTATGTGGGCGAGCACCGGGATCGCGGAGAGCTGGTGTACAGATACGAGGCAAGAACCAAGGACGTCGAGACGCTGAAGGAGATGTTCTCTGACAGCGGCAGATCGGAATATGTGTATGAAGTTTTTCACGGCGCGAATTTGAGCGGCATGTACTTTCAACTGCTGAATCTTAGTTTTGCCGACTTTTCCGAAAGTGCACTGGTTGGCAGTTTGTGCTTGGGCTGTGGGCTAATCGCAGCCGATTTTCGCGGAGCGAATCTGCAAGGAGCTGACTTGAGCAATAACATCTTGCATGGTGCGAGCTTCCGTGAGGCGAATTTGCAATCTGCCAAGTTGGAGCATATCAAGGCGGGAATGAGTTTTCCGTCGCAGGAACAGCTCCATATCCCACCCTTCATGGAGACAAGCTTTGCGGGGGCGAATTTAGAGCAGGCGAGCTTTCGGGGAGCAGAGCTTAGAGGAGCCGACTTCCGAGGGGCGGTGCTGACGGGAACGAGCTTCGCGGATGCGGACTTGGCCGGGGCGATGTTCCGGGCGTCAGATGTGAAGCGGCTTGATTTAACTGCTGAGCAGTTGGCGCACATCATCATCGATGGAAGCGATAAGGCGTGATCAGCGAAGGTTGGATGGTTAGGCTGGGTTGAAGGGGATGAGCAAAGGTGGACTACTTTATCATTTCGCAGGATGAGTGCGTGGAAAACAAATTTCAATTCGCTGGCTTGAAATCCACCAATAAAACGATTGAGCTTACGCCGGATCTTGCGGATGAAATCAATGACATTACGGCTGTATTCGTCGAAGGCCATGCAGACAGTGTATACCCCGATTATATCGGCAAGCCGGTCGTTCTCGTAGCGGATGAGCTGAAAAAGGTACTGGAGCGGCATAATTCGGAATTGGCATACAAATGCGCCGTGTTGTCAGATCCGAAGAATAGCATGCAAAAGATATATTGGCTGCTTCTATTGCCGAGGGTGGATTGTTTATCGGATCGTACTGTCTTCGACAAGACGGGGGCAGTGAAGCGCATCGTCATTGATCGAGCGAAGGCAGACGGCCATGCGGTATTTCGCGTGCAGGGACTGCTGGAGAAGCACGTCTTCATCAATCTCGATGTTGCCGAGAGCTTGCTGCGTAAGGAACTGCTGGGCATTAAGCTGGAGAAGGTGGAAAGCTGCTGCGAGCCGGATCCTACATCGTTTGATTCTGCATAGTTTGGATCCTGCACTGTTTGTACTCTTGCATATTTTATACCCTCGCATAGGATGTGCTCTCGTTATGTTCGAAACTTGCATCATTCTGTTCGCAAACGTTGCGGCAGATAACGGTCAGGAGGAAATGGAAATGGAATTAATGATGGATGACGGAGGCGGACAGAAGGAGCCGAAATACGTCGTGCACGGTGCATATTGCTTTTGTCCCCAAGGGTCACGTCCAGCACGGATCGTCGTTCCAGCAAGCCATGGGGATTACATTCATGATCAGCCGCAGCTGAACGTGAACGATTGCGTGCCAATGGTCAATATCAGGCCGTTCGGCTTGTGCAAGAGTACGAGGAACCCTGCGGTGCAGGCCGTCATCAATGCGCTTCCCCCGATGCCGAAGCAGGAGGAGGCCGGCTGGTTCGCCAGTCTTTTTATTAAGAAAGAGGCACCACCGCCCGAAAAAGTGCCGGAGCCCGAATGTGTGGCGATGTGCGTGCCGAATATTACGTTTCCGTGGCAATCCGGGAAAGAGGATGTGTTGATCGAGGAGGCGCCCGCACTGCTCGATACGTGTTGGAATAAATGCGTATACGGTGAAACCATCAAGATTGTTCATAACGGTCAAAGGGAGTAAAAGCTGGCGGGAGGAGGGGCAAGAATGAAACTGCCATTTGGCGAATTGAGTGTGGAGATGGATGCGGAACTGCAGCGCATTACCGAACTCTCCTTGCATATGAGTGTCAATGAACATATTGAGCTTCGACTCAGCGCCATCATACCGGAGCAGAAGAAGGATGGATTCCTTCATGATCTGAAATTCGGTGATCGGGTTATTGTTCGGCGCGAGTTGGGAGAGAACGAGGAAGACGGGCGAAGCTGGCATGGAGACGTGCTGTTTCAGGGCATCATTCGGACTATGGAAATAAGCTGCGTCCGACAGGTATATATGCTGCAGGTGGAGGCAGTGTCCTCCACCTATATGATGGATATTGAGCGCAAGAGACGCTCTTTTCAGCAAGTAGACTCGACCTATAGTGAAGTGATCGAACAGGTGCTGAGCAGTTATCCGAAGGCAGATTACTTGGATTATGCCATGAACGGTGCCAAAATAGGACAACTAATTGTGCAGTATGACGAGACGGACTGGCAATTTGTAAAGCGCTTGGCATCGCATGTTGGCGCTGTCGTCCTGCCGGATGCGACTTCCGGGGCGGTTCGGTTCTCAGTTGGCGTCTCCTTGAACCAGCAGCCCGTCGCTGTTGCCAATGAGCATTATGTGATTCACAAAGATCTGCGCCGCTATCTCCTCGCCCAGACGAATGAGGATTCCAGGCTGCAGGATACGGATTTTATCAGCTTCGAGGCAGATATACGCCGCTTGCTGCCGCTCGGGATGCCAGTGATCTTCGACCGAGGGGTGTTCGTCGTCCATCAGGCGAAGCTTGCCATCCAAGACGGCCTCCTTCGCTGCACCCATTCGTTCTGCAGCGTTGATGGCGTAAGGCAGGGCCGGATCTTTAATACTCGGCTTCAAGGTGTGTCATTGGAAGGAACGATAACGGAAGTGTCGCGCAATCAGATCCGGGTTCATCTCGGCATTGATCCCGCACCGACTGTAGGGAATACGTGCTGGTTCCCGTATTCAACTGGCATCGATAACCAGATTTCGTACCTGATGCCGAAGCCAGGCTCACAGGTGAAGCTGCACCTGCCAACCGTGAACGAGGGAGAGGCCATTGCGATCGGATCGGTCAGACAAGGAACGGAGCAGAGCAAGTATGGGCATAAGCTCGCTGATCCGCAGAACCGGTCGCTGACCAACGATACGGGCAAGGAAATGCGGCTCACTCCACACGATGTCATATTCATCGCTGATGATGCGGGCTGCATCAAGTTGCGGCTGGCAGGCGACGGGACAGTCGAAATCGCAGCCAATACCGATATGTATGTGCGGTCTTCGGATAACGTGTCGATTGGAGAGAGCGGGAGTGCCGCGGAGGAAGCAGTCCCGGTCGTGCCTAAGCGGATCAGCGTATCTGCCGGGGAGGATGTGCTTCTTAGTCGCAGTCCTGGGGAATTCGTTACTCTTGAGCATGCGATTGCCGTTCAGGATGCGACTTATGTGATGGCAGCCAAAATCAATTATTTGGGCGAGCCGGGGAAGCCGCCAGCTGTGACCTTCGATGACAGCGCTCTGTTGGAAGAAGATGCGAAGCAGATGAAGGAGGTTAACGATCAGGCGCTCGCCTATCGGGAAGCGTGCATTGCCAAGGCGGAGGAAGCGAAGAGCAAGATCGGGTTCGGGGTCATTGCGCTCGTCGTAGGCGTCGTGGCCGTGGCTGCTGCAACGGTAGTGACGGGAGGCGCAGCCTTGCCGCTTATCATTGGTGCGGCAGGCGCCGTGTCCGCGGTCGTAGGAGCGAGCGAAATCGCGGAGGGCAGAGAGGATTTCGCCAAGGCCCAGGTGGGTGATTTGTCCCAATCCTACAATTTCATGCGGGATACGGTTCTTGGAGGGAACGAGGAATTATATAATATCGTCAAATACGGCTCCGTCACCATTTCCGTGCTTGGGGGAGGCTTCATGCTCGGCGGCACTACCTTGCTGGCAGGGGGATTAAGCGGCGGTGCCATTAGCACGGGCGTAACCGCGATATTCGATCCGTATGCTCCACTTGACGGGAGCTTCTCGTGGGGAGCGCTTACCGGGCATTACTTGAAGAGCTTTTATAACGGCGCCCTTGCGGGGACCATTTCCGCAGGTATATTAAAGGGCGGGTGCGGGGCTGGCTGGTTAACCCAGTTCGGCCAAAGATATGCGGCAAGCTACGTGTCCGCGAACGTGCTGCAAATTAGCAATTCCGGCAATTCGGATCTGGCTGGCAACGCGGTAACAAGCGTCTTTGGAGCGGCATTTTCTTTTATGGGCGGCAAGAATCCATTTGGAAGATACGGTGCTGGAGTTGCGGGCGATATGACGGGAGAATCGGCTCTCCAGCTCTGGAAGAACGGCCAGCTCGATAAAGAGACGCTGCTCAATCAGTTGAAAATATCGTTGGTCAGTAATGTCGGCAACCTGGTGACGAAGGGAGATCCGATTGATGTCGCCAAAGGAAGATTCTATGTACAGGCGACCGATCTGGTTGTGCACGATATTGGAGATGTGCTGGAACTGACGCGCAGCTTCAACTCGCACAATCCGTTCGTCGGGCTGCTCGGCAAAGGGTGGATCAGCGCGCTGGAAAGCTCGCTTACCCGAATTGAAGATCGGGCATTCCTGATCTGTATGGACGGGCATTATGAGAGTTTCGTTCAGCAAGACGGTGAATGGAGAAATGAACGGGCAGGTGCGCTCGATTACCGCCTGATTGATGTGCCTGACAAGGAACGTTATCTCGTCAAACACCAGCATATGACTTATGTGTATGACGGGGCTACAGGACGGTTGCAATCGTTCTGTGATCGCAATGGCAACGAAACGCTCCTCACGTATAATAAGCACGGATTAAGCACGGTAACGACACCGGGTGGGAAGCTGCTGACGATGACGTGCGAATATGGGAAGCTGCTGGCGGTTGAGGATAATATCGGTCGCAAGGTTGCGTACTGCTATGACGGCGATTTGCTAATCGGGGTTACCTACCCGAACGGAGGCAAGGTAGCCTATCTGTATGATACGGAAGGGCGGCTGCTGACCATAACGGATCAGAATGGACGCACGTACGTCCGCAACGTCTATGATCGTCAGGATCGGATTGTCACTCAGTATGATTATGAGGATAACCGAACCGATATTACGTATGACGAACGCGGCAGACAGACGACCTTTACGTTCCATGCTACCGGAGTAACGGAGACTTTCCGTTACAACCGCGATTATTTCGTTACCGCAATTGAGTACGGAGACGGAACACAAGAAGCATACACCTACGATGTTTTCCACAATAAGAACAGCCATACCGCGGCGAACGGCGCCATAACGCAGTGGGAATATGACCCGTACGGCAATTTGCTGAAGGAGACGCTTCCTGACGGATCGCACATTTGCTACCAGTACGACGAGGAGCAGAACCGGATCTGCACTCGAACATCATATGGCAGCGAGACGCACTATACCTATGACGCTTGCGGCAATCTGCTGGAGGAGCGCGTTCGGGTTGATGACGAGAATGGGGTTTTTAATGCGGCGGCTTCGGCATATGCCGTTACTTCCTATCGATACGATGAGCGCGGCAGACTGCTTCGCCGGATCGACCCGCTCGGATATGCAACTTCTTACCGCTATGAGGTGCAGCATGCAGACGCGCCAACCCTCGTCGAGGATGCGGAGGGGCAGCAATTCCGGTACGGCTATGACGATGCTGCGCGCTTGACGAGCATCGGAACCGCGTATGGAACGGTAGAGTTTGCCTACAATGCAATCAATCAGCGAACGCGCATTACGGATGCGGCCGGCAATACAACCATTCTGTTCTATGACCCGATGGGAAATCTCGTGAAGAAGGTGCTCCCGAACGAATACGTGGAGCAGCGGGGCAACGGGATAGGGACGGAATATCGGTATGACTTCATGGATCGGCTCATTCGGACGACGGATCCGATGGGCAATGAATATCGGGTCATGTATGACATTCACGATAATGTGATTAAGGAAGTGAACCCGAATCATTATACCCGCAAGGACGATGATGGGGCGGGCATTGAATATGTGTATGACCACCGGAATCGCCGCGTGAGAACGTTGTATCCGGACGGCGGGATTGCACGCACGAAATGCGATGCCGCGGGCAATGTGATCAAGACGATTGATCCGGAGCATTACGATCCAGTGACAGATGACGGGCCGGGAATGGGATATGCGTATGATGCGATGAACCGTCTGATCCAGATTACAGACCCGGAAGGGCATGTAAGCCGCCGTTTCGTATATGACGCCGCTGGAAGAGTGATCAAGTCGATTGATGCTCACGGCTGGCTGAGCGGCACGACGGATGAAGAGCGCTTTGGCACACTTTATGCTTATAATTGCGCAGGTTGGCTCTCTGAGAAGCGAGAGCCAGTGGAGGAAGCAGACGGAACGATTCGGTACAAGCTGACGCAGTATCGATATGATCTTGCAGGCAACCTGCTGGAGGAGAAACGGACGGCTGAGCATGTAAGCGAAGCAGGATATCCGGGTCTCTATTACAGTATCCGCTACCGTTACGACAAGTTGGGCCGGGTCATGATGATTCGTGACGATACCGGAGCCGAGGTTCATTATACGTATGATTGTCTCAATCAGAAGACGTCCGAGCGGCGCAAGATAAGCGATCGGAAAGAGCAAATTACCTCCTAGGAGTATAATGCGGTCGGCTGGCTGGAGCGGAAGATTGAACGGATTGACGTGGAAGACCTCGCAGAAGAGCGGGCAGGAAATGAAGGCGAGAAGGTTGCGGCTGTTACTTCGTATCGGTATGATCGCAACGGCAATTTGCTTAAGCTCGTTACACCGGAAGGATATGAGACGGAAGTAAGCTACGACCGGGCCGATCGCATCGTGCAGATTAGCCGCAGGCTGAGCAAGACTGCCAAGGCTAGCAGTATGTATTTCAAATATGACCACGCAGGCAATGTGCTGGAAGAAACGGATGCGAACGGCAATCGCGTTCTATACGGCTATGATGTTATGAATCGGCGGATTCGCATCGTAGGCAAGCAGGGAGATACGACAAGGCTCTTCTATGATAAGAACGGGCAAGTTGTGAAGCATGTCGCACCGAATCAATATAATAAGCTGACCGATGATGGCGAAGGCACGAACTATCAGTATGACGCGATGCAGCGCTTGACCGAGGTGCGAGATGCCTACGGACACATTGTAGAGCGGAATCGTTACAATGCAGCTGGCGAACTGATGCGCAAGCTCATTGACGGCGTTGAAGTAGAATATACGTACACGATTGGCGGACGGGTGAAGCAGATTCGGACAGCGGAAGCGATCGCTCGCGGCAAGGTGAGCCAGCAGTATACGTACGACGCACTCGGTCATATTACGGGCATTGTAGATGGGGAAGGCAATGCTACGAATTATAAGGTAGATGCATGGGGCAATGTTCGAACCGTGACTCGTGCAGACGGAAGCGAAGAGCGGTACGGCTATGATTATGCTGGGAATATTACCAGCTCGACAGATGGCAACGGGAATACAACGCAGTATCAGTACAACAGCATGGGCAAGCTGGCAGCCGTAATTGATCCTTCGGAGCAGAAGATGGTGTACCAGTACGATCGGCAAGGTCGTCTCGCCCGCCAGATCGATCGCAATGAGAAAGTGATTGAGTACGAGTATAACTTCAACGATCAACTGGTGAAGCGTAGAGAAGTTTCCTCCGGTAAGGAAGAGATGTTCGTTTACAATGGCGATGGCACGCTGCGAGCTGCACAGAATGAGCATATGCGCTACGACTACGCGTATACGGCGGACGGAAGGCTGTCAGCGAAGTACTGGAGCGAGCCTGCGGAGATTGCAGGGGGTCTGTCAGATGCTGAGAAGCTGCGCCAGTCCGTAATCGAATCGAAGCAGCGCTCGCTAACGGATTCGGTTATGGGGTCGAAGGGCAATCCGACTAACGACCTTATAAACAAGCCGGTTCACAGGCAGGAGCGGGTTCGACGGAAATGGTTCATGGGAACCCACTCTGCAGAGGAAGCGGGCGGCACCAAAGGATTGAATGATTCGAACAGCTCGAATGGCTTCGCTGGGATTAGCCGCTCGAACAGCGCGGGTGGCTTCAATGGCATGAACGTTCCGAACGACACGAACCTCCTGAATGGGGGGGACAGCTCGAAAAGCCCGAATGGCTACAATAGTTTGCCTGGCTCCAATGTTCCAAACGTTTCGAATGGTTTGCACAGATTGCAGATGAATGGGACGGGCGATCAACAACATGGCGGCATAGAACGAATCAGTGGGCAATCCGGGCAGCATGCAGGCCAGAGTGCGGGACTCGATGGGGCGAATTCTGTAGGAGATACATCGCAGAGATTACAGCATGGGCGGCATGATGTAAATCCAAGTGATGCCCATCAACAACAAGCAGGTAAGTTGCCGAATCAACCAAACGACGTTCAACAGCAATTGCGCGAACTGGAATCGCGTGGCGCTCGCAAATTGTTGGAGTACCGCTACGACGCAGGCGGCAACATGATTGGACTGACCGATGCGGCAGGCAGACATATTGAATATCGCTATGATAAAATAGGACGTATCCAGGAAGTGGTACAAGGCGAGGAATGTCTTGCGCAATATCGATACGGAGAAGGCAATCGCATCGCCTCGATCTTGTATGGCAGCGGTGTCGGCGTCGAGTATGGCTATGACCGGGATGGTCAAGTGAAGAGCTTGCGCGCGACGAGTCCGGAAGGCGACCAACTGCTGAACTATGAATACAGCTATGACGGCAACGGTAACCAGACAATGAAGATGGAGCCGCAGCAGATGACGCTGTATAACTACGACAGCTTAAATCGGCTGAAGATAGCGGATTACGGCAGCGGCGCACAGGAACAGTTCAGGTATGACCGGGCAGGCAACCGCATTAGCCGCATCCTAGACGGGATGGCGACAAGCTATTCATATGACAGCCGGAACCGATTGCTTTCCATTTTGCAAGAGGACACGGAGCAGAAGACGGAGTTCGAATATGATCGTCAGGGCAATCTAATCTTGGAGCAGTCGCACCTCGGCACCACTGCCTATGCGTATGATGCGTTCAATCGAACCTCCAAGGTACTCATGCCGGACGGCTCATACATGGAGCATGGCTACGACCCGGAAGGACTACGCAGTTGGGTT
>NZ_MAIS01000355.1:0-305 GCF_001680695.1 Paenibacillus sp. KS1
ATTTACCCTGTTTGTCGTCATATCGTCGACTCATTTCCACTTCATTACTCAGCACATAGGTTTTGTTTGGATACAACTCTTTTAATCTTTTAAGGACTTTATTCCGATCTTCTTTACTGACTTCATCGATCGAGATTTTTGAAAATCCATTACCTATAACCCCTGTTTTCGGATTGAAGCTAATCGAGTATTTCCCATCCACAGATCGAACGGTTGCACTTCCAACCAGACCCTTGTAAGTCTCGCCAGCATCCTGCAGCTTGATTTCTTTTTCGGCCAATTCCTTCATTGCTTTTTTCAGCTTG
>NZ_MAIS01000268.1:0-883 GCF_001680695.1 Paenibacillus sp. KS1
GAACTTGACGAATTCCCAGGCTGCACGCTTATTCGGCGAGTCGGCTGCAATTGCAGCGATTTCGAAAAGAGAAATTGATTGCGATGGCTCCGCAGGATCAATTGGCACCGTGACTGCGCCCCAATCTATCGGCTTTTCTCCCTCCACATAAGTAGGTCGCTGCTTCAATTCCATCATTACGAAAGCATTCGCAACCATCATTGCGGCTTTCCCTTCGAAAAAATAGCTTTTTTGCGTATACACTTGACTCTCAGGATGGAAAAATACCGATTTACTGCGTACCGCACCCACTGCCAGCTTCATTGCATCTTTCCAGCCCTCTGAATTTAGAAGCACCTTCTCTCCCTTTGGATCGAACAGTCTTAAGCCGGATGTATCAGCGATTTGATACATCAGCCTGCCAGGATCTCCGAAGTATTCATACAAGCCGTACACCTTATTGCTGCCAGCACCGACATTAGAAAATCTCGCGGCTAAATCAAATAGTTCCTGCCAGGTCATGTTGTTCCTCGGTGATTCGATTTGATGCTCCTTAAATAAGGCCTTGTTATAATATAGAACCTCCCTGTTGAAGGATGGCGCCAGTCCGTACAGCTTCCCGTTGCCCAAACTTTTGATCTTGTCCAGCAATCCCGGCATAAATCCATCCACATCAAAGTCATCCTGGCGGATCGCGTCCTCCAAATCATACAGCTTGCCATCCTGGGCAAAGATCTTGAATACATAATCGTCCAGTAAAAATACATCCGCGCCCGAGTTCTCCAGCAGCTTCTTTTTTTCTACAAAATAGTCATCCGCATTAATGATTTTCCCAAGCTTTTTCAGCAGCTGCATCTCGGGAATAACCTCGACCTCAATTTGCGGATATTTCATATGAAAATAC
>NZ_MAIS01000300.1:0-519 GCF_001680695.1 Paenibacillus sp. KS1
TAAGGGTAAAAGCAAGTACCACAAAAAACTTACTTTCTGATTCAACGTTATTTTTGCATACAATCTAATATACTCTCGAACAACTGACAATGTAACGCTCACTCCCCATTAGCCGAATGGAATTATTTGAATTACAAAATCATTATTTTGCTTCTTCCTTCTCAACGATCATGGTCTTTTTTCTGAAAAAGTAAAGTATCAATCAAATAGATAATAAGAACAAAAGCGATCTCAGAAAAAATAGAAAAATGAACGGACGTCATCCATTCATCAATCAGATGAACAGCAACAAAATCGAGGAGTATTCGGAAAATAGCGTCATGATACCGCTTAAAATGCTGGCCAGTAGCGAGAAAATACCTTGTCTTCATAAAAATTAATAATACTTTGGTAGCCGCATCAGCAACGAATGATAGACCGATAAACAGAAACACCGATGTCCACGATTCGTATTGAATTCCTAATACTTCAAAAATACCAATATGGAAGAATAGGAAAAAGGCAGCCACGCCGAGCAGT
>NZ_MAIS01000357.1:0-304 GCF_001680695.1 Paenibacillus sp. KS1
CATATGTAGTTAATTAATATACTACAACTGTAGTTTATATATGTCAACATGCATTCACCAGAATTTAGTGAATACTCCTTCTCAAACCCCTCTAGCTGATAACTGTTGTATATCAGCTACATATCACACGGATTTTTCTCTAACAGTTTGTCAAGTTTGGCCTTCTCCGCTTGCTCCAACTTCTCGCCTTCATTTGCAGCCATTGGTTTCGTTGCTGCTGCCTTCAGCTGATGCCGTATATAGCATGATCTGACGCTGTTGACATGAGGTGCAGGGATCCGAACAATAGAATGCTGCATTGTGA
>NZ_MAIS01000350.1:0-315 GCF_001680695.1 Paenibacillus sp. KS1
TCCGCTTGCCAAGGAATTATTCAATATCGACATTTCGGGATTAGAAGTAAAGTGGGACAACCTATTTAAAGATTATTGCTTCGTTAAAGGCAAAGAAACGGTATTGAGGGCAGCATTGGATGCCGATAAGAACGTGGTGTACCTCATATCGGGTGGCACAGCATTATTGGGGGGGCATTAGACGTTATCGGACTAAATATACAGGCTCAAATGAAATACATAAATTCTAATTTTCGTTAGATGCTTAATAAACAGAAGGAATACCTAGGAGGTTAACTATGAATATAAAAAAAGCAATTCTAGCGTCTATGATCG
>NZ_MAIS01000330.1:0-369 GCF_001680695.1 Paenibacillus sp. KS1
AGTTTTTTGTGGTACTTGCTTTTACCCTTAATTCTTTTTTTCGTATATCATTACAATTGGATCTTGACTAGGCCAGAAGCTTCTTTTTTTCAATATCAAGCCAGCATGTTCTTAGCTTATATTACATTCGTTATGTCTATTGAGGTTACGACAAGTTTGATCCGTATGAGAGAAGATGGCTTCTTGAAAATGTTCGCATTCGTTTCGGGCACGAAGTACCCTATGATTATAGGAAAAGTCTTTACGCAATTATCCTTCCTGATTCTTTCGATCCTCATCTTTTCTCTAGTGAGCAGCTTATGCAGTCTACATAACCCTACAGAAATTATATTAATTATGATTAGTTCCGTCGTTGCGGGCTTAATCGGG
>NZ_MAIS01000369.1:0-265 GCF_001680695.1 Paenibacillus sp. KS1
TTTTCATAGTCAAAATTACCATGTCTGAGTGTTGCCTCCGTCACTTCTTTCAATTCATGATTGAACGCTGTTTTCACGATTTCTGCTGCTGCTTTTGTCCATTTTGGATCAAGTTCTTTGGCATCAACTTTAATCGAGAACCCATTGAGTTGATCTTTTGCATCAGACCCGGCACCTGGTTTATAGAGCGAGATATAGAAGTCTTCCTCTGTGAAAAAATAGTTCGTATCTACAAATTTACCCTGTTTGTCGTCATATCGTCGAC
>NZ_MAIS01000354.1:0-305 GCF_001680695.1 Paenibacillus sp. KS1
CAAGCTGAAAAAAGCAATGAAGGAATTGGCGGGCAAAGAGGCCAAGATGCAGGATGTCGGCGAGAGCTACTCCGGTTCGGTTGGGAGTGCAACAGTCCGATCTGTGGATGACAAATATTCAATTGACTTTAATCCGAAAACAGGTGGAATATGGTGGGGTTTTGCAAAAATCTCAATCGATGAAGTCAGTAAAGAGGATCAGAATAAAGTCCTTCAAAGATTAAAAGAGCTGTATCCAAACAAAACCTATATGCTGACTAATGAAGTGGAAATGCGTCGACGATATGACGACAAACAGGGTAAAT
>NZ_MAIS01000187.1:0-2799 GCF_001680695.1 Paenibacillus sp. KS1
GGAAATTCATGTGCACTATACATTCGCACCGCCGGTGAATGAACAGATTATGTTCATATCAACATCAGGAAATTAGCAAGAAACATGTAGATGCCATCATTTTACCGTATTTCACTTATACAATAATGCATACTAAATACAAAAATCAACTTCAAATATGAACAAGAGCTGATAGATTCGTATGTTCCAATAATCTACTACACGAAACACTAAAATAGATCCTACTGAATGCATACGGGATCGCTTGAATCGTACCGAACAACACCAGTAACCGGATTGATATCATGGACTGCGCAGGCAAACACCTCTGCCAGTGTAGTTGCTTGTAACCATTTGAGTACAAATTGCCATGCGGATTTGCATGCTGCATCTTTGCCCCACTGCCTTGACGAATCCGTGAGTGCCCCGACCTGATAGACAACGATATCGTAGGCTCCCTCAGCAGTGGCATCCATGTTGCGCCTCCAAATCTGCAAGATCGGGTTTACTGTAATGCACGATTCACCGTCGTAAAGAGTGTCATTTTTCCGGCCAATAAACATCATTCAAGATTTGTCGCCGTCCTTATTCCTATGACTTCCCTTCGCTGCGTCTTTACGCCCAAAATGAATCAGAGCTGCCTCTGCGTTATGAATACAACGCAGAGGCAGCCCCTCTCTTCTCACAACATTTATACCTGCGGGCCGGCAAGCTTGATTGATTCCGCTACATCGCTGAATTTTATTTCGAAATTGCGAGCAAAGATCTCCGCCAGTTGCTTCGCCTTACGATCATAAGCCGATTTATCCGCCCACATGTTCCTCGGATCGAGCAGTTCATGGGGAATGAATGGTACCGCATCAGGGATAAGCATGCCGAATACAGGATGAGAAGTGAAGGCTGCCTTCTCGATACTTCCATTCATAATCGCCTTGACCATCGCCCTTGTGTACGACAGATTCATCCGCTCGCCGATCCCGTAAGGACCGCCGCTCCACCCTGTATTGACCAAATAAACCTTTACCCCGTGTTTCGTGATTTTGTCGCCAAGCATTTCTGCATACACATCCGGTCTCAATGGGAGGAATGGAGCTCCAAAGCATGCCGAGAATGTCGCTTCCGGTTCGACTACGCCGCGTTCCGTACCTACCATCTTGGAGGTATAGCCGGACAGGAAGTGATACATTGCCTGCTCCTTCGTCAGTTTGGATACTGGAGGCAGCACGCCAAAGGCATCAGCGGTCAAAAAGATAATGACATTCGGATGGCCTGCGGTACCGGGAATGATCGAGTTATGAATATAATCAACCGGATAAGCGGCCCGCGTGTTCTCCGTCAATGTATTACTATGGTAGTCTGCCTCGCCGGTTACGGTATTAATCCACACGTTTTCCAGGACAGAGCCGAACCGGATCGCATTCCAGATTTGCGGCTCTTTCTCCTGCGACAGCCCGATGCATTTGGCATAGCATCCGCCCTCGAAATTAAACACGCCCGCATCGGACCAGCCATGCTCATCATCGCCGACTAAGCCGCGATCCGGATCAGCCGACAAAGTCGTCTTCCCTGTTCCCGATAATCCAAAAAACAATGCCGTGTCTCCATCCTCCCCGACATTCGCCGAGCAGTGCATCGGCATGACGCCACGGAAGGGAAGTAAATAGTTTAACACGCTGAAAATCGACTTCTTTATCTCGCCCGCGTAATGGGTACCCCCGATGAGTACAGTCTTTCTCTCGAAGGAAATGGCAATGAACGTCTCGGAATTCGTCCCGTCGACAGCCGGATCCGCCTTCATGCCAGGCATTGCAATCACGGTAAATTCAGGTTCATGGGTTAACAACTCATTCGTTGTTGGACGTATAAACAATTGCTGGACGAATAAATTTTGCCACGCGTATTCATTAATAAAGCGGACAGGCAAACGATAAGCCAGGTCTGCCCCTGCATAACCGTCGAATACAAAGAGCTTGCGGTTCTTCATATAGTTGATCGTTTTGTTATACAACGAGTCGAATTGCTCAGAGGTGATTGCCTGATTCACCTCGCCCCAAGCGACATGGTCTGCTGTGTCCGACTCTCTGACGATGAATTTATCCTTCGGGGAACGTCCCGTATATTTGCCCGTTGTGACTTGCAAAGCGCCAGTCGAAGTCAGATGACCTTCTCCGTTGCAGAGAGCGGACTCCACCAGCTTGGCAACCGCCAGGTTCCTCTGAGCTTCGTCTACATACAGACCAGCCAATTGAGTGCTTTCCTTATTTTTCGCGATCACGGTTATCCTCCCTATTCCACTGTTACCGAGTTTTTGTTTCATCCCGTCTCCAACAAATAAAAAAATGTATATTTTATCCTTTTTCATTTAATGTATACTATAAATAAATAATACGCAATATATAAAAGCGAATTGGGTGAATCCAATTATTTATTACGTCATTTTGAAAATGTTTTCACAATAGAATATAAAAAAGGTGCCCACGCTTCCCTAAGAGATGGACTCCCTCTGTAAGGGATGAAGCATAACACCTTTCTACCCGTTTTAGGATTTTTTCTGCTTGCTACCTGTGATGGCCGCGCTTCGCATAGCCCCAGCAATTGATGTAAGCGAATCACATCATGGAGATTAGGCACATAAAAACGTACCATTTCGAATATCCCTGGCAAGAAGTTCAAATACCATGCTTACATTACCTATACTTCCGGTTGTTACTCCCCTCCCCTGTATTTCAATCCACACATCCACGTAGGATGCGACTCGTTGTTTAACTGAGCAACAGAATTCAAGGCTTCGTTATTTCAATCCACGCATCCGCGTAGGAT
>NZ_MAIS01000302.1:0-482 GCF_001680695.1 Paenibacillus sp. KS1
GCCGCTTTCCTTCCTTGCTTCCACCATATAGTTGGTAGTCCAAACATCTTAACAGTATGAACCCGACCATTATTGATAGTGTATATGCGAACATTTTTCATCCCCCCTGGCCTGGAATAATTACTAACTAAACCCAGTATTTTTAATGCTCGATCTAGTCGTCTCCATCCGATACCCGATCGTGACTGCAACACTCGCGGCATTCGTCCAATCTCCCTCGTCCGCAAACTTGGATGCGACCTGGAAATTGTGCACAAGCATTTCCTAGTCTTCCTCTTTCGTTGCCTTCTTCACTGCTTAAGGAAGGTGTCGACTACGTACCTCATCGCTTCGGGGTACGGAGAGCAACAATGAATGATAGCAATAACCATATGAGTACGAACGGAATATAATATATTACTGCAACGAAGCTCCCACTATATGCTGCAGAAATGATAAAGAAACCGCAATACGCAATTTGCCCACCTATCATCACATACGCA
>NZ_MAIS01000377.1:0-252 GCF_001680695.1 Paenibacillus sp. KS1
AACAACTACGGCCCTACAGAGTGTACAGTCGTGGCTACAGCAACAGAGGTCAGCCCCCTGCAGGAGGGCATACCGCCAATTGGAGGACCAATAGCGAATACGAAGTTATACGTTTTGGATCCACATCAACAACCTGTACCAATCGGTGTCGCTGGGGAGCTGTACATTGGCGGAGCAGGGGTCACTCGTGGATACTTGAATCGTCCAGAGCTGACAGAGGAGCGATTCCTTCCGGATCCTTTCAGCGGTGAG
>NZ_MAIS01000090.1:0-24910 GCF_001680695.1 Paenibacillus sp. KS1
AAATGAAATGCGCCGAAGGGCGCTTTTTTTGTTATGGAGCGCAGAAAGGATGGAGAGCGAACCCCAGGGTTCGACCGTCCGTGAAGACATCGAGGAAATACAGGAGTAGGACGAGCGTCAACAAGAACAATAAACCACTGGAGCCGGAAGGCTCCATTTTTAAATCAGACATGTTGAGTGCGCGCTGCAATGTTTTTAATAGTTTACGAAAGTGGGGAAAATAGGATATACTTTCCATACAATAGAATGGCTTTATGGGCGGTCGGCTAATCTCCCTGAAGGGAGGTGAAGCCTGTGAGTGAATATGAAGCACTATCCATTATGTTTCAGTTCGGACTGTGGATATTGGCGTTGCTAACATTGATTGTAACGCTGCTAATATACTTGCACCAAAAGAAATAGACCGCCCTCAGCAAAAGGTATGCGGTCTATTTTAACGTAAACCTATAGCCACCGCCTTTGAAGCGGCTATTGTACAGAGTCGTGTTCCAGCACGACTCTTATTATTTATATGATATCATAGCGTTTTTTAAACGTCTATTTTAAGTTTAAAGGCGTTTATTCTTCAGCTTCTTCTTCGAATTGCAATATTAGGGATATATCTTTAATGTTCAAAGCATAAGCGATCTTTTCTAACATCTCCAAATTTACCTCTTGTCTTTTTGTACTACATAGCTTTGAAATTCTAGCTTGCGCAACACCTGATAGCTGAGCTAGTTCTGTCTGCGTGATTCCTTTTTCTTTCATAACTTCTTTAAGTTTGATTTTAATACGTAACATTGTCTAGATCCTCCTTGACAAATTATGACCATAAGCGTATATTTAATATGACTACAAGAGTATATTTTGCTAAAGGCATATTGTTCGAATTTCCAAAAATAAAACTTTTTGCTAGCTTCTCATTGACAAAAAGGGGCGGATTATATATGCATGGCGCAATGATAGGTCAATTAACTTAATAGTCAAAATGAAACGAAACAGCAACCTTACTAGGTTTACAATCAATATAATTGGCTAAGTGACCTATCTATAGCAAAATTTAAGTGATGTCACTCGTACTCAATCGTCAATAGATACCGTGAATCAACGATACCAAACAAGCACGTGAATTAGCAACCGTATAAGTAGTCTGAATGTGTAAGAATGGCCATTGCTGATGTTGTAGGCAAAAGCTCTAAGAATAATGGAATTTCTGAACGAGATTTTTTAAAGTAAACACCAATCGTAAATGCGGATACTCGCAAGCTCTGATTCTAGCATGAACACCATGTATGATGTCACACATTGCGCTGAAACGTTGGGTTACACACTATTAAATGGTCAAGCTCAGATTCATGATAGAGAAGGTGAGTGTGGCATGAAACAGGCAGTTATTGAACTCGTACTCGATCTCGGATACGAAATCGTTTATCTGAATGGATATCTTATCGCGGAAGATTATCTAGTTGTTATCGAGCACGGCATTATGTGGCTATACCATGTGCGCCAGAAGGACGACGGAGGATTTTATGTAAGCAATAAGGCTGGAATTTGGCTGGGGAAGTTGAAAGGAAAAGAAGCAGCCGATGAACCAGAACTCATTGCGCGGGTCATTAACTACATGCGAGATATGTCATTTTACGACTTTTTGATTAAGCATCACGATTGGACGGTGGACTATGATTTTCATTTCGTCGAAGCCGTGAGTTAATCTTACAAAAGAATTGTGACAAAAGGCACTTTATTTGCTCTGGAGTGAAAGGAGCATCATAAGAGCGCTTGAGGAATAAATTGTAATATGCTAATATAACAGGGGATCGTGCTGGAACACGATCCCCGTGACAACTACCGCTATAAGAGCGGGGGCGTTTAGGTAGGAAGTAACCTGCGGCTATGGAAAGAGGCGGACGGGTTACTTCTTTTTATGGAAGGACAGCATCAGGATAACAAATGTTCCGAATGACAGCATTAATGTCAATGCCTCATACATTGTCACGGCGCTCACCTCCTTGGAAGGAAATGATGGACCTTCTTTATGCGAGGATGGCGCCTCCTGCCCTTAAACCGTTTTCGTTGTCCTAGTGATTATACCATATTTTACTATATGAAAAGAGCCCTGTTAAACGGCTCTTTTTCTTTTTTTACTTATCTTTAGGTTTGCATGGTTTGGTATTTAGCTTCTCAAACTAATCACCATGTTGACAATGTTAGCGATGAGTGGCAAACTTATTATGTCACCATGTTGACTAAAAAGGAGACTCCTATGAATAGCAACGATCTATTGAAAGAACTGCATGTGATGCAGCAAAGCTACGCGACATTGTTCTCAGTAGTCAATAAAGTTCAAATTCGCGGAGATGAGAATCTGGAAGTATTGACTTCTAGACAACATATGGCACTCGTCGCTATTGCTCACCTGCCACTAGAGCAGACAACCCTGATGAACATTGCTAAGAAACTTGGCACTTCCAAGCAAACCGCAAATAAATTGATCTCGGGACTTGAGAAAAAGGGATACATCGAAACTCTGCCAAGCCGCTTGGACAAGCGTGCTATCAATGTCAGAATCACACCTAAAGGTGAGGAGGCGCTGATTGTATGCTCTGAGAAATCCACCTATTTTTTAGCGGATATGTTCCATGAGTTCAACGCCGAAGAACTTCATACGTTTTGGAGATTGCTGCGTAAGCTATACCGATTTGACGGTGAGGAACAGGATGGATTTGAAGAGCATGCAAATCTGGAAGTAGGCGAGGTATCGGAACCTATGGAAAGCTTTCAAGAAAGGATATTATCGGAATTTTCCAAACGGCGGTATGGCGGCGCAAATACCTGAGAGTAGTAGTAGCAATTTGCAACTCCTTCATTTCAATCTAGTATTCTTATAATGCACATCTGGGATTGGAGCCTGACGTACATGTTCAACGTATCTTCTTATACAACTTCATTAATTGAGAAATACACGAAAAACAAAAAGCATATGAAACTTACTGTTGGAGTTTTATCAAAGGGAGAAAAATTTGTCCACGTCTACGGAGTAAATAGAGAACGGCTGGAAGAAGTCATCTACCATTACGAAATAGGATCGATCACGAAAACCTTCACTGCGGCTTTATTAGCCAAATATGTGAGTGATGGCATCGTATCTCTTGATGACTCGATTGATCGCTATATTGAATTGCCCTCGACTGGCAATTATCCGAGCTTACGCAGCCTAGCCACTCATACCTCTGGTTATTCCGCCTTGCTGCCTTTCACGATCGGAAGCTATGTGGGGACGATCTTTAAAGTGTTGAATGGAACCTTGGCTGGAAATCCTCTGGCAGGTCGCATAGACGAAACACGATTGATTGAGATCATTCAAACAACCAAACGCAAGCAAAAAGAGTACAAATATAGCTACTCTAACTTCGGAATAAGTGTGCTTGGCTACATTTTGGGGAACATCTCAGGCAAAGGGTACTGGGAGACGATGAATGATTTTATTGCGAACGACCTACATTTGCTTCATACCCGGCTAGGCATCCTACCTAATAATATTCATGGTTTTAACAGAAAGGATGAAGACTGCGGCAATTGGGAATGGGATCGCAATGAACCTTTTGCTGCTGCGGGTGGACTTTCATCTACAGTAGAAGATCTGCTTGCATACGCTGAGCTCAATATGTCGCGGGATAACGAATATTTCGGCCTGTGTCGTATAAAGCATGCTAAGGGGAATCGGAACTTCGACATGGGATTAGGTTGGGAGCTCCAAAAAGGAACAAATTTGATTTATAAGGATGGAGGGGCGGGGGCACTTACTTCTTTTATTGGTTTTGATCAAACAAAGCATGTTGCTGCCGTCGTAATGGCCAACTACACCACTCCAGCAATTGCGAAGATTGGTCAGTCCCTATTGCAAGATATATAACAATGGAAGCAGCGGCGACTCTCTTAATGAGGCTCGCCGCTGCACGGTAATGACTATGTACGGTGTTTAGAATACCATTTATACTTCTTTGAAATGAAGGACAAATCCGGGTCTTCCGGCATTCTCAACATGGCATTTATACACAACACCATCAATTGAAATAACGGCAGGTCGATCATATTCAATAAACTTGTAGTTGACTTTCTCTTGTACGCAATAACGCTCAATTTCATCTAAAAACTGTTGCTTGTTTTGTGGAAGTTGATCGAGCTCAACCGAAAAGCCTTTCTTCATTAGCTTCTTCCAAACATTCTTCATGATGCTTGTCCTCCTCTGCATAAATAAATAGATGATTCCTTTCCTTGTCCTCTATTCTACCATATTCATCCGTTCCATATGGATCGAAGAGAAAGAATATGCGACCGACCTCAGTGGACGGATGAAGCGGTCGCATCGGCTTATGGCGGGGGCTTGCAACTAGTCTATACGCGCTCGCGCCAGTAGTTCAGCAAGTCTTCGAGGGTATGATCGAGAGGAATTTCTGGCTTCCAGCCTGTATGTTCTGTAAATTTCGAATGATCGCCAAGCAGAATCTCGACGTCGGATGGACGCATGCGGCTCGGATCTGGCACAATGTCGATCGTAATATCCGATTTAGCCAGCAGCATATCGAGCATTTCCCGAATCGTGACGCAAGAGCCGGATGCAATATTATAGCAGTCTCCAGCTTCAGCGCGCTCCAGCGCGAGCCAATAAGCGCGGACAATATCGCGTACGTCGGTAAAATCGCGCTTCGCTTCCAAATTGCCCACATGGACAGTAGGCGGACGAACGCCCTTTTCAATTTCAGCGATTTGCTTCGCGAAGGTGGACGTAACGAATTGTTCACCACGGCGTGGACCCGTATGGTTGAAGGTTCTCGTCCGGATGACATGGAGACCGTAGCTCTTATGATATTGATAGCCAAGGTAGTCTTGAGCTGCTTTGCTCACGGCATATGGACTTAACGGACGGAGGGGGTTTTCTTCACGTATCGGAGTTTCGTGCGGCTCTACATGACCGTATTCCTCACTGGAGCAGGCAATTTGAATTTTACAATCCAGATCAATGCGCCTTACCGCTTCGAAGATATTTAATTGACCCGCAACGTTGTTGTAGATTGTATCTGCAGGCGAGTTCCAGGAGGTAGGGACGAAGCTCTGAGCGGCCAAATGAAAAATAAGATCCGGCTTCTCATTTGTAATGAGCGTTTCTACAGAGAATGCATCGCGGAGCTCACATTCTGCCAGATGAATATCGGGCAGAATGTGGCGAATGTGTTCTAGGCGGCTGCGATTGCGAATCGTGCCGATTACCTCTACATTTTTGTCCAGCAAAAATTCCGCCATATGACTTCCTACGAATCCGGAGATCCCGGTGACAAGTGCCTTCATGTAACTGATCTCACCTCTCAGGTTGATAACATACACCCATAGTTCGGCATTACCCTATACTATGTGGAGTAGGCTGAAATTGGTGACGGCATTCGTACCGATTTATTCTTGCTCCGAATCTGTAGGAAGGAACCTAGCTAGTTCAGCTGGAATATCATTGCGCGCACAGTACATCTCCCGGGTTTCCCCCAGCAAGCACTCTTGATCATGCAGCAGCAGAAGCAGAGCGAACTGATTGGCTTGGCGCTCGAACTTGCCAACATGGAACAGCGTATGCTGTTCGGTAAAGAAATGCCCGATGCCTTTATGTAGTCTGTCATGAGCGAGCTCGTGAGCGCACACGAATCGCTGCCATTCGAACGGCAATTCCGAATTAATGACAATATAGCGGCGTCGGAGCTTATGGAAGTAGAGGCCGCGCGTTGATTTCCCGAGATCAGCTGTTCGTACTTGAATGTTCAAATATTGCGCAAGCTGAAAAGGACAGTTCGTTTTATATTTTCGAATTAATGATCGTACAATCTTCTCTACATCCATGAGATGCACCTCGCGGATAGGTTAGTCATTGAGCATGTTCAGCTCCGGGGCTTGCGCTTATTGCGCTTCTTCGCATCCCAGAACAAGGCCTCCAACACTTGAAGCACCCGTTCACGGTCTTCCTCCTCGATGGGAACGCCATCGAACATAATTTCAGAATCTTCCTCCAGCAACTGCCGGAAATCCTTCTTGTCTTTCCATGTAGCCCACCCAGGAATAGAATCAGATGAAGAAGTTAAGGACAGCGGCATCGAATTATCGATACGGCCTAGCAAGTAATCGCTCGATGTATGCAGCAGATCGGCAAGTCTGCCGATGATATCGCTCGGCGGCGTCGTGCGTCCAGCTTCATAATTGGCTACATTGGCACGTTTCATATCGAGCGCGTGGGCAACATCGTCTTGCGATAAGCCTTGTTTGAGCCGCAGCTCCTTAATACGGGAACCTACAAGTTCTTTGTTCGTTACGGACATGGCTACCACCCTTATTTTACATATGTTCATAAATTCAAGATTGACGTTCATTTTATGAGCATGGTATGCTTGCAGTGTATCACACAGGAACAAGTGTTCGCAATAATTATCGATGAGTTGTTTAGAATGAACAGCATCATTCTATAATGTTGTTTTGCACAACACAAGGCCAAGTTTAGTAGAACTATTCTTTTTTATTTCCATGTTATTTTAAATAACTATATTTCATAATTGTGTTACTACTAATAACTTTTATATGAGGAGCGATGAGGATGTTGGCAACGGTGAATCGGTCGGCTACGCGAAAAATGGTGGAGCAGTACTTGTCTATGGCACGTTTGTACAAAAGAACAGGCATCGTACGAAGAGAGATGAAAATGACGACTTCCTATGAACCGAGATTCCACGGTGCGACGAATCAGGTAGGCAAGCCAGTAGAAGAGATTGCCCTGCACAATGTGGACAAGGAAGCATACATGAAAACGGTACACGACAATGTCATGAAGGCGGTCGCACATCTAGGCGACATGGAGCGCGAATTAATAGAGAACTGTTATCTCAATCCACATGTACAGAAGCCAGATTATCTGCTTTGCTTTGACTTGAATGTAAGTGAGCGCACATTTCGCAGAATCAAAGCACGGGCAATTACCGAGCTGGCCTTTATGCTTGGAATCGAAGTATTCGAAGATTGATGCATGATGTCATTCCAGGATAGCTGAGCATCTCAGAAACAGAATGTCGTGTCTTGCAAGGACGAGGACTATGATGTATTGCATATGAGATCGCAGTGACCTCCCGCTGGCCGGATGCTGGCACACTGGTGGACGGGACAAGGTGCTAAGATGATAGTGTGAGGTTGTGGGCATGGGGGCAGGACAACCTTGCAGGTAGGAAGGAAGAACCGTTTGCGGCGAAGCTGTATAACGGTTTTTTTGTACCGCAGGACAGGAGGTGATGGCTTGCGAAGCAGCGAGATTCAGCAGGGGGTGATGAACAGGGTGCGGGAACGTTACCCAGACATCCCAGTGTTGGAGTCAGAAGAACGAACGAATGAGTTAGCGCCCTGCTTGGTCGTGAAGCTCGTTCGAGGTGAACGGACTCGTGTAGGTGAAGGCCGCTATCAAGCGCAAGCAGCTATCGAGGTCGAGTATTATCCCGAGGCAAAGGCTGCTTCCGTTCATGATGTTGCGGATGCACTGTATGATGCGCTGGAACTGATTGAAGCAGGCGGCGGCTTATGCAGGGGGACAGGCTGGAAGCATGAGATCGTGGAACGCAAGCTACGGTTCCAAGTGCAGTATGAGTACATGCTGACACGTTCCCGAGAGGAAATGAGCAAGATGAATGCCATGAAGCAGGAGGGACGCATTCGAGATGTCTAATGTAAACAAGCAGGACAAGCGCAATGTGGAACATGCCGAGGCTGCGGGCGAATTCGCTTTTGCGAAGGAGCAGTGGCTGGAAGCGAAATGCTGGAGTGCAGGCGAGCGAGACATGCTGCATGCGCTTCTGGCGGGTAATGAGCAGTACACGAAGGCGCAGATCGATGCGCTGCTACACCAATTTCAAATTCAGGAGGTAAAGTAATGGCTGGAGGAACATGGACGACGCAGAACAAGGTAAGACCAGGCGTATATGTGAATGTAGTAAGTGAAGGGAAATCGGTTGGAACCCTTGGTGAGCGTGGGATTGTTACTTTTCCCTTGGCTATGAGCTGGGGCCCATCTAAAAAAGTAATTGAGATTTCTGCTGGTGATAATGTTCGAGATTTACTTGGTTATGATATTACGGCTCCAGAACTTCTGCTTGTTAAAGAGGCGATGAAACGAGCCCACAAAATACTTATCTATCGCTTGAATACTGGTGTTGCCGCGAAGGGTACGGTGGGATCATTAACGGCAACAGCAAGATATAGTGGTAGCCGTGGTAACGACATTAAGGTTGTTATCCAAAAAAACATCGATGATGATAAGAAGTTCGATGTCATTACCGTGTTTGCCGGCACACCCGTTTATACGGAAACAGTTCATAAAATCGAAGAGCTCGTAGGCAACGCGTATGTCGGTTTTAGTGGGAATGGAGAGTTGGAAGTGACAGCGGGTCTTCCTCTTACCGGAGGAAGTAATGGGACAGTAACCAATCAAGATCATATGGATTATTTGGAAGCAATTGAGGTTCACGATTTTAATGCCATGGCACTGCCTAATGATGAACAGTCGCTTAAATCTGTTTATACCTCCTTCGTAAAACGGCTTCGAGAAAAGGAAGGTAAAAAAGTACAAATTGTAATGCCTAATTATTCGGCAGCTGATTACGAAGGCGTGATCAGTGTGAAAAACGGTGTTGTTTTATCGGATGGCACTATTCTAGATGAAGTAAAAGCAACTGCATGGGTAGCAGCAGCAACCGCGGCAGCTGGTGTGAATGAATCTCTCACCTACACCGCTTATGACGATGCGGTGGATGTAGATAAAAAATATACGAACACCAAAATAGAAGAAGCACTAAAAAATGGTGAATTGTTGTTCGTTCAAAACAATGGACGAGCTGTAGTGGAACAAGATATCAATACGTTTATTGCGTATACACCGGAAAAAGGGCGTCAGTTCGCCAAAAATAGAGTCATTCGAGTGTTAGACGCCATTGGAAATGATATAAAATCGATCTTCGAGAAATCATACATTGGCAAAGTTAACAATAACGATGACGGTAGAAATCTATTTAAAAATGAATGTATTTCCTACTTGAATAGCTTGCAGGGAGCTTCGGCAATTCAAAACTTCGATAGTCAAACGGATGTCGTCATCTTACCTGGAGACGAAGTAGACGCTATCTATTGTGAACTGCATATCCAGCCAGTGGACTCTGTAGAAAAAATTTATCTAAAAGCAACATTACAATAGGAGGGATTGTTCATGGGTTATTTAAAAGCGAGAGATACCATATCGGGACAAGAGGGCCGTGCATTTGTGACCATTAATGGACGAAACGTAGAAATGTTTTATGTTAAAACATTAGAAGCAAAGATCGAAAAAAATAAAGTTGAGGTAAACTCGCTGGGAAGACGCGGGACGCAACATAAAGCTGCAGGCTGGACGGGGACCGGCAGCATGACAATTTACTATGTAACAACTGAATTCCGACAGTTAATGTATAACTACGTAGCGAACGGAAGAGATACCTATTTTGACATTATGATTACGAACGAAGATCCTACCTCATCCATTGGCAAACAGACTGTAACTTTAAAAGACGTGAACCTGAACAGTGTCGTCATTGCAAAATTGGATACAGGTAGTCAGGTATTGGAAGAAGAAGTCGAATTTACGTTTGAAGATGTAGTTTTGCAGGATTCATTTAAAGCACCGATTCTTGGTTAGTTGAGGAGGAGAAAAAATGAGTTTCAAAGCTTTTTTACGTGAAAATGTGGCAGTTAGGAAAGAAAAAGAAGTTATTATTTCTGAACGATTCAAAGATGATGCTGGAAAGGCAGTCCCGTGGAAGATTCGAACAATCACAGCCGAAGAGAATGCGGAGTTGCAGCAGCAAGCAACAGTACGAAAAAAAGGGGAAACCGAATTCGATGGAACCCTTTATATTGCAAAGCTTACTGCGGCAAGTGTAGTATTTCCTGATTTAAAATCGGCGGAGCTTCAAAAAAGTTACGGCGTAATGGGAGACGATGTTCTTCTAAAATCAATGCTTACGGCCGGGGAATATTCTAAACTGTCTTCGGTAGTACAAGCACTGAATGGCATGGATGAAGATATTAGTGAATTGATTGAGCAAGTAAAAAACTAATCGATGGCGGCGACCCCATGGCGAATTATGCTTATTATGCACTCCACGAACTAGGAGTAATGCCGTGGGATTTCATGGGGTGGTCTCCACGTAAACAGGCAACGGTAATCGCCATGATCGATATTCGGATTAAAGCGGAAAAGAAGATACGGAAGAGTACTTGATAAATCTCCCTGATGTTATGGTACAATTTAACTATAACAATCAGGGGGAGAAAGATGAGAAAATATTTTGTCTTTTCTATAGTTATTCTAGTGCTTATACTTACCGGATGTACAACGAGCATTTATGATGAGCCTTATACAAATGAAATTATCGATAGGATATCTGGCCCTCAATCAGAGGTAACTAGTTCAGATCTCCTGAGCCTCTCAATGGCAGAGGTTTATGAAAGAGAAGGAAGAATGACGATTGCAGGAAAGACAGTAGGGCAGGTCATAAAAGAATCAACTCGCATTACCATGGAAAAAATAGAACAAGGTAAACAAGCAAATGAAGAGAGAGAAAAGCAAGTTGCTCTCAGCAAGGAACGAACAAAAAGAATTAAAATAGAGCTGGTTAAAAAAGAGAATTACCCTTTTAGTGTCCAAAAGGGAATCTATAATGATGTTATTCGAATTGACTATCGAATGACGAATAACTCAGGTAAGCCTATTTCGGCGTTTAAAGCTAGCTTCACTCTTCTTGATGCGTTCGGTGAGTCCATATTTACTTCAGGCATAACCTATGACGAGGGGCTCCAAAAAGGTGAAAAGGTAACCCAAGCATATCAAGTCGAGGTGTCGCCTTTTACTGAGGGGTAAAAGGATTTATGGAGAGCAAGTAAAGTTAAGTTGGTCTATACGATAAAAGAAATCATTTATGCCGATGGCACGAAAGAATAAATGAACCACCCTCATTCGAGGGTGGTTTTTCATTTCAAGAAAGAAGGGAGGATGTAAATGAATGGTATAGCAGAAATGAATCAGGTCATAATGGTGGCTGAGCGAGTTTATAAGCAGCTCAATGTGCGCGCGAAAGTAGTAAATACATTGTCATCTGCGCAAGAAAGGTTAATAACGCTTGAGGCTGAAGCGGTAACCACAAGACAAAAATTTTATATGCAACAGAGCAAGGTGAATGCGGAAATTCGCCAGGGGACAAAGAATCAGACCAATTTCAATAATGCGATTAAGCAAGGAGCCGAAGAACAAAAACAATTAATTGATGAAATAAGGAAGCTCAATAAGAATGATTATTGGAAAGTCGGATTAAAAGCGGGGAAGAGGATTTATAGTTCAGCGGTTGGAGATGCGATGTCGTTGAATAAAATGGAGCAGCTCGTTATGGCGAGATCTGGTTCTCCAGAGTTAGGCAAGTATTATATTCAAGACTGGAAAAAGACTGCGCGACAAACGGGAACCAATTTCAATGATCAAATGAAGTTAGGAATGTCTTTTATGCCGCAGGTTAAAAATCCCCGGCAGGTAAATGATCTAATGAAATTATCCCAGCAGATTGCCGCATTCGACGTAAGTGGAAAAGGCTCTGCTGGAGCAGCAGAGGCAATAAAAAGTCTTATGGGCGGGGATTCATCACCATTATCAAAACAAATGGATATTCCTAAAAGTGTAATTGAGAAAAAATTTGGAATTGTGGATGCTGCGAAATCAGGAGATTTAGACAAGTTTATTCAGAAATTTAAAGAAATGCTAGAATACATGTCCATGGGTGAAAAGCAATACAAAATGTTAATGGACACTCCTGCGATGAAAGCGGAAGCAGCCGTAAATGGGTTTAAGAATTCATTGGCCGAAGCCGGCATGACAGCCATGCAATTGTTGGCACCTCAACTCGAAAGAGTCAATCAATGGCTTCAGTCTACGCAAGGACAAACCTTCTTTATGAGTTTAGGTACCACGATTGCGACTGTAACAACTAAATTTATTGAGTTTATTCAATGGCTGAATGAGGGGGGAAGAGCGGTTAATTTCCTTACCCAGCTCGTATCACCACAACTATTGCGTATTGCATCCATTTTAGGATTAGTAGCCTTATCGAGTAAAATAATTGTTCCTGTACTTGGCGTAGCAAGTCAAGGGTTAGCGATTCTTAGTGGCTGGATAACACGGGCTTCTGTCAGCACAACTGCTTTAACTACTAGCCAATCTACTCAAATTATTCAATCCCAAATGTGTGTGGGGAGTGCAATGCAACAAGCTACAGCTACGGGGGTTTTGTCTACAGCTACTAATATTGCAAATAGATCAGTAAATGGATTGTCATGGGCGGTTCGAGGATTAAGTATTGCGCTTAAAGCTGCAAGTGTAGTCGGAATAATATCGGTATTAGCCGACATAGCTGGTATAGCTTTAACTTCGGGAAATGCATCTGAGGATGCGGCTAATTTATGGAATGGAAGCATGTTAGCTATGGATGCGACGACAGTTATGGCCTGTCAGAATATTGAGAAAAATCTTCGAAATATGGCTAAAAGTGCAATAGAGAAAGCGAGAACAGTGAATGCTGCAACAGGAACTGCAAAAATGCCTAATGAAGTGACACTTAACCCTGAAGGCGGGGGAACTGTCGTATATGATGATGTAAAATATATCAAAGACAAAAACGGTAAACTATGGGAAGAAAAGATGGTTGAGAGTGAAGTCCCTTTAAAAACCTGGGAAGAAGTCGTTTCAACAAAATTGATACCAAACGATGCACCGAAGCTTGAAAATTTTGCGACTGCCCTAAAAGGGGTAAAGTGGAGCTATCTTTGGGACAGCCCTGTAAAAGGAGAAGATTTATTACCATCTACGACCAAAAAGGTAAAAACACTAGTGCGTCATACAAATATAAACCCTGCTGATAAGATGTCTGCTTTAAATCATTTAAATGCCAAGTTTGAGGAGGAAAAGAGACAAAAGAAGCTTGATGAACTCTCAAGGAACATTGATAAGACAAATTACGAACCAATAACTCCTACTAAAGTGGATAAGATAGGGAAAGTCGATTCTGTCGGCAAAATAGAAGAACCAGTTGAAATTGGGAGCGAAGATATTAAGGTCATGCGTGAGCTTGCTGAAATGCGGCATATTCAAAATTTTGTAACTCTAACGCCAACTGTTCAGGTCACTACGGGGGATATTAATCATTCTACGGATATCAACACGATCATTAATCAAATTGAAAATAAGCTGGAGGAGCAATTTATTGGAGCAGCGCAAGGGGTGTATGGATATTGAAAAAGCTTTATCATGTACTTTCCTATTATTCCAAACAACAAAAGCGGAATGCGTTGGGATATGGAATTTGGCTTGGATTCAATAATCAGAAAGAGGGATTTCAGATTCCTGTGAATCCTCCTAGAATTGAAGTGAATAGTGGGAACGAGAACAAGACTTATGAGATTGCGAAATTTGGAGAAATTGCTGTAATCAAATCACCAAGATTAAGAAAATATAGTTTTGAGAGTGAGTTTCCAACTTCGCTTGCAAACCCGAATCATTGGGTGAGTAACTTGATGCTTGAACCAGAATATTATATCGATACGATTACGAAATGGATGAAAACGCAGCACCCAATTCGATTTATTTATACTGGAGAGTTTGATATTAATGTAGCCGCCACGGTAGAATCATTTGACTATTGGGAAGAAGTAACGGGGTGTGTCCAGTACAAGCTCAGTTTGAAAGAGTATCGCTTCTACTCAGCTAAGAAAGCAACGATTGTTAAAGATCCTAAAAAGCCTGGAACCAATAAAATAGTAAAAAAAGAAAAGCAGCGGCCTGACCAAAAAAAAGCTCCAAAAACGTATAAGTTGAAGAAAGGCGATACCCTATCCTCAGTGGCGAAGTCTCAATTAGGAAATGCTAATCGTTGGCGTGAAATTAAAGAACTTAACCATATTTCTGATGCACAAGTAAAGAAGTTGCAGATTGGTCAGGTATTGAAGCTGCCAGCAAAGTAATGAAGGAGGATAGGTCATGTTACAAATTCTCCTTGAGAACAAGGACGGGTCTATTTGGGATATTTCTGAAATTGTTACGAGTGTAAACTGGAGAACAGTCCGCGTAGGTAAGGCAGGTACATTGACTTTTACAGTGATCCGCGATGGACTTTATCAAGCAAAAGAATTCAAGATAGAGCCTGGATCAGTCGTATCAGTCAAATACAAATCTTCTCCTATGTTTTACGGATATGTGTTTGAGTTGAGGTACGATATCGATGATGCCGTTCAGATTACGGCATATGATCAAATTCGATATCTTGATGCATCTGATTCTCGGGTTTTTAAGGGCGTTACAGCAGGTCATATCATTAAGCAAATCGCAGCTGATTTCGGACTCAAATCGGGCATGATCGCGGATACTAAGTACAAGCTGCCTAAAACGCTTCATGAATCCAAAAAATTGCTCGATATGATTTATGATGTGCTGGAGCAAACGACGATGGCCGGTTACGGTGTATATGTATTTTATGATGATTTCGGCGCATTAACGCTAAAACATATTAAAGACATGACCGTACTAAAAGCATTCGGCGACGAGAGCCTGATGACGGATTTCTCTTACGGGATTTCGATCGATAAGGATACCTTCAACCAGGTTGTTCTCGTACAAGATAAGAAAGAGCTAAAGAAGAGCGAAGCATATGTTGCTCAGGATTCCAGCAATATTAGTAAATGGGGCTTGCTTAAGTACTATAAGAAGGTTGATGAAGGCTTAAACCCGGCGCAAATTAATCAGATTCTGGATGCTACCATTAAGGCGAAGAATCGCCCGACTCGAACGCTAAGAATTGATGCGATTGGGGATCTAAACGTCCGATCTGGGTGCTATATTCATATTGAAATACAAGCAGTTGGATTACGGCAGTTGATGCTTGTAGATGAATGTACTCACAAATTTGATGGCTCTGACCATACAATGACGCTTGAGTTGAAGGTGATATGATGCGAATGCTAAATATAATTAAGCGTGCAGCAATGGATGTTAACGAAGCTTCTGTTCCCGTAGGGATAACATTTGGGACAGTAGTAAACGACAATCCTCTCGAGGTGACTGTGGATCAACGGTTCATACTCGATGAGGATTTTTTAATTATTCCAGAGAGTATGACCAAGTATGAGGTTGATTTGAATTGTAACAACCCCTTAGAAGGGGTGGGAGATGTGAAATCTGCAACGTCCGATAAGGTTGTCATAAGAACGGGATTGGAAAAAGGGGATAAGGTGCTACTTCTCCGCATCCAAGGCGGTCAACAATATCTAGTTCTGGATAAGGTGGTGGGGGGATGATACCGACAGGTTCGAGCATGCAGGCGGGTACTTCGGATTTAATTTATAGTGAGATGCCTTCTTTAACGTATCGTATCGATTTCGATAATGGCCGCATCATTGGAAAAGTGGATGGAACTGAGGCAGTACGCCAAGCAATTCAGAAAATACTGTCGATCGAACGATATGAGCATCTCATTTACAGTTTTAATTATGGTTTTGAACAAGAAGGATTAGTAGGAAGCGATGCGTCCTTTCTTCGTTCTGAGTTGAAACGCCGTATTGAGGAAGCTTTACTACAGGATGATCGTATAATAGCAGTTGAAAATTTTGATATAACGACAGATGGAGATACAGCTACGATAAGTTTTAAAGTAATAAGTTCTTTTGGTGAAATCTCTATGGAAAGTGAGGTGAGCAGAGATGGAGGAGCATTCCTTTGAAAATATATTAGAACGTATGTTGTCACATGTTCCAGATGAAGTAGATAAACGAGAGGGCAGCATCATTTATGATGCGCTTGCTCCCGCAGCTTGGGAAATGTCACAGATGTATACCGACATGGAGATTGAACGGAATTTGCTATTTGCTGATACAGCAACTGGAGAATATTTGACTCGTCGAGCTGCTGAATTCGGAGTGAGTAGAAAACCGTCAACAGCAGCTAAACGAAAAGCAGTGTTCTTTGACGAAGCGACCGTACCATTGGATGTGCCTATAGGTTCACGTTATAGCGGCGGTTCCGTAAATTACATTGTTACTAAAAGACTGGGAGCAGGCATATTTGAAATTAAAGCTGAAACGAATGGAAACATTGGAAATGAGTATTACGGACAGTTGTTGCCGATCGATTACGTAAGCAAACTCGCTCGAGCACAAATCTCAGATATTATTACACCAGGTGAAGATGTAGAGGATGACGAGACCCTTAGAAAACGGTATTTTGCTGCAATGAATGAACAGCCCTTCGGAGGGAATCTATCAGATTATCGTCATAAAATAACCTCTCTTTCAGGCGTTGGCGGCGTGAAAATATTCCCGGTATGGAAAGGCGGGGGCACAGTAAAGTGCACCATCATTTCGAGCAGCTTCGAATCTCCGTCTGCTGAGCTGGTGAATGACGTGCAGACGATCATCGATCCAGAGGTGAATCAAGGCAAGGGAATGGGCTTCGCGCCGATCGGTCATACCGTCACCATTAAGGGGGCAGTGTCCGTAAAAATTCATGTATCGACCACGCTTACACTTGAAGCGGGAATATCCGTGTCACAGGTGAAGGCGGATGTTGAAAAAGTGATCGCCGATTACCTGCGGTCGCTGCGTATGAGCTGGAAAGAGGAAGACCGAACCGTCGTGCGTGTGAGTCAGCTGGAAGCCCGTATTCTGAATGTAAAAGGCATTGCGGATATTGCGGATACGAAGCTGAATGGCAAGGGAGCCAATGTGGAGTTGGACACGGAAGAGCTTCCGATTATGGGGGCGGTGACCTTGAATGGTTGAACCGTTACTCAAGCGTTTGCCAGACTTTTACCATGACGTTAAGGAAATGATTCTGCTTATGGAGACGCAGGATGGAGAGAAGGAGAAGCTGCTTGCCGCTATGCAAAGGCTGTTCGACGATCAGTTCGTCATGACAGCAAGCGAGGATGCGATTGCGAGGCGGGAGCGGATGCTGAATATCCTCCCGGATCGCGATGCGGAATCAATCGATTTCCGGCGCAGACGGATTATTAATCGCTACACGACGAAGCCGCCGTTTACGATCCGGTATTTGCAGGAGAAGCTGGACTTTTTGCTTGGCAAGGACAAGGCGCGGGCTGTTATGGATGCGGACGCCTTCCTGCTGCGCATCGTTGCCAACATTACAGATGCCGCCGTATTCAAGGAGGTCGGGCACACGGTATACGCCGTGAAGCCTGCCAACTTGGTCTATCAACAGGAGACGGCACTGCTCTCCAATGTGGGAGTGAATGAGAATATATACCGCTCGGATTTGAAACGGACGACAAGGCTTTCAACGACGTGGAAGCTGGGGCGTTCGCCATTTTCTGAGCGCGGGCCGGAGGTGCAGATCAAATGATCGAATCAACGTTGCTGAAAGAACTGGCGACCCATGTCAACACACGAATTGCCAAGGTTGTGCTGAATAAAAAGTATGAGATTACAGAGTTTACGGTGAAGCAAGTATCGAAGAGCGTCGTCAATCTGGAATATATGATTCCGCTGGGATCTGTGGACAGCGTATCGCTGATCGAGCTTCGGGCTGCAGACGGCACGGTGCTGACGTCGAATGACGTCTACATCCCGCTCACGTCCGATACGATCATCAAGCAGCCGATTACAGTGAAGGAGGTGGCCTAATGCCATACGAGGCGAAGACAAACTGGAAGTACGACGACACCGTCACGGAAAAAGACCTGAACCGCATCGAGCAAGGTCTCAAGGACGCCCATGTGGCGGAGTATAAGGATATTACGCTGAAGCCAGGCGTGCAGATTGTGGATGTCCCTGAGGATACGCCCTTCCGCATGGGGGAGATTCGCGGGCGGACGTTGATTAATTTGCTGGGGCGTAATGGATCAATGGAATCCATACAAAACTGGGAGTCTACTAATTGTGATCTCAAATCAGATGAAGCTTATAAAACACAAGGCCAAAAAAGTTTAAAAGTGATATCAAAAGTTGATGAGGGACAGCCTGTAATTGCTGGGATAGGTAACCTGAAACTAAAAAAAGGTTCTTATTATATTTTTGTAGTAGATATAAAGAATGGATCTGCTAATATGGCAAGAGCTGAACTAGCGGTTCCTTATAAAGATGGTACTACGGATTGGAACTCTACGGCTCATATTACAGAATCAAATAAATTTACAAGTCAATACAGAGCATTTAAAGTAACCAAAGATTTGCGAGATGATGCTACTCAGCCTTATCTTGCACTAATACTTGGTACTAAAGAAGCAGGAGATTATGGTTACTTTGATGCGGCTCGTGTCTACGAAATATCTGAAAAAGAATACAATAGAATAAATTCTTTAGATACGGAAGGAGTTTCAGCATACTTTCCATATGTTGATGGGGTGACCAACGTCACGAATCCGTATTCTATCGCGACGAGCGGTAATCTACTGCCGCCGTTTACGGAGTGGACGAATACTGGAAATAAGCAAATAATCGGGCTTTATGAACTGGAAATTAACAGTAAGATATCGGATGACGTAAATTACTACTTTAGTGTTGGTGCTGGATGCACTATGACGTTATGTGTCGAACATAATGGGGTGATAGGCGTAAATGCTTGGGATGCAAACAATAATCTGATCGGAGACCAATCTATAGTCCGATATACGAAAGAGCAGCAAGCAACATTCACGACGCCTATTGGGACAACCCGTATTTCAGTGCATTTCGGAAATGTTGACGGGAATACGTCTATTCCGAGTTGTAAATTTAAAAATCCGATGCTCGTCTCCGGCGATAAAAGGCAGCCATTTACGCCACAATCACGCAGTATGTTGGCGACCGAATGCCATCTCTCAGCTCATCCTGTGGATGGCAGCAATGCGGACTTGTTATATGTGGATGACGATGGATTGCCATATGTACATTCGTGGTGGGAAAAAATTTCGCTAACTGACACTTTCACATGGTCGGTAAATGCCGCAGTTCCTGGATTGAAACAGTTAGGTACACAGTTAAAAATACCGTATAATCCTGACACATGGAGCCCTACTTGCGTTAAGTTTGATGGATCTATTCTATCCAGAAGCGGCGAAAACCCAGACGTACTGACTGGATCACAAGATGGCAAATCAGTTTATATACAGATATCAAGCAAAGACAGCGGATGGGGCGACAAATATACGCCGACAGACGGCGAAATCAAGGCGTATTTCCTGGGCTGGCGTATGTGTCAGCAGGAAACGGCAGGACTATACAATGGTACAGGTACTAGATGCTGGGGGAGGATAACAGATCCAGCGAACGTGATCGGTCAGGCTGGCTGGAATGCGACTACTACGCTTCCGACTGGATACGCTGGTACAGATGTTAAAGGGAATGTTTACAAGCCATACCGTCTCCAGTATCTCAAAGTGAAGCCTACGGTCGAGCCAGTAGTGAATTACGAAACTGGCCTGACACTATTGAAAGGCTGGAATATGGTCGAGGTCGATTCCGGTATTGTGTTGCGTGAGAAGGCTAATTTCGTAATAAATTCCGCTAGTACCCACTATTGTGCCAACACTGCCCAAGGGGGAGGGGATACTCCTACACCATTCCGTTATCGTACTGAGGACATTTTGAAAGTCTTCAAAAATCGGGTCAATTACATTCAATGGGAGAAAAATATATATGCTCCGAATGGAAAGTATAGGGCTACTATTGCCAAACAACATTATGACCCTACCGCAGTCTACCACGTCACTTACACGATACTAGGCCCAACGCTTGCGGCTTCTATCAGCGGCAGCATAGCCTCAAACCTTCGAGGTACAGTAACGGATGTAATGCAGTGGGCAAGCGATGCAGAACGTAGATTGAGCGTGGTTGAGAATGGGGCGCAAGACAATATATCTCCAGAGAGCATAGGAGCCGCGAAAAAATTGGACTTTGACGTCCTTACGAAGCACAGCGTGGCTATTAAAAACAGTGCAAATAAAGACCTTAACACATACCGTGAGCCGGGGCTTTACTTTATTGGAAACCTAGCTGACTATACGAACAGTCCGTCTAATGACGCAGGGTTCAGTTGGGGGATCTTGCGTGTAGAGACTCTTGGGACAACTGCCTATGTAGCTCAGTCGTATACATGTGTTACAAGTAATACTACCTTTACAAGATCTAAAGCAGAGGATGTATCCGGTAGGGAATGGCTGCCTTGGCGAGCGACAACCAAGCTTGACACTGACGGTGTGCTGAGACTCAACAAATGGTTAGATATTCGAGCAGATGGACCGTCAATAAACCTATACAGCTCCACCCACGTATACCAGCAGTTCATTGTTAAGGAGAAACGCGTAGGCTATATTGGAGTAGGTGATCCAGGAGCGCCACAAAATATGTTACTGGCGTCGGACTATGGCGATGTACGTTTGTGGGCAGGTAATGGTGGGGTGTTTATCAATGACCGTAACGTCCTATACGAGATCGACCAGCTAAAGCAATCTGGCGTTAATAACAAGCAAGCGCTTGTCGACGCGCTTAACGCCAAGGGGATAGCCGCGTCGGTTAATGAGGATTGGGGGACGCTGATTGGTAAAGTCCAACAGACATCGTATATGCGAAGTGTGAACTTAGACCGCGAATCCGAAATAGGAGAGTTAAAATCAACGTTTGAGCACATTTATACGATACCAGCGGGAGTAAAGAGGATCATTTTTACAAGCTCAAGTAACTGGGCAACACAAATGTATACCTCTTACGACAGCCCTGTTTTGGAAATAGCCTTAAAGGATGCGAACGGCGCGTACAGAACAGTAGCATCAAACTACTATAATAATTATCGTTATAGGAGCCTAGACGTATACTCGTTTGTTGTCGACTTCACTCTCAACATATCTCGTAGTTCCTACAGAGTTAGTAGTTCCGACAATGTATATAATGCTGATGGCATCGGCATAAGTAACGCTGGGGAGATTCAGCTCGGCTTCTATTACTTTACTAACGGGTACTATAACGGAAAGGGCAAAATTAACGGAACACTACAATATGAATAAGGGAGTGAATCGAAGTGTACGCAATTTATAAAGAAACGCCGCGAGGCGTGATTGTCGAGACGTTATATTTTAATCCGACGCCTACACAAATGGAGGAATCGCATGGTGTCGAGATTGACGGCGAGATGCCGCAGCCCGATACCATTCCTGGAATGATTCCGATGTTAAAGGTAGACGTTGAAAAAGCACTGCTTTATTACGACTATGAAAAGCCTGACACGTTAGAATCCAGAGTTGCAGAATTGCAGACCGAAAACGAGAATCTGAAAAAAGAGAACGCCGCATTGTTGTTACAGGTGGCAGGCTTGGATGCGTCAGGTCAGCAGCTCACGCAGGATCATGCAACACTACTATTACAATTAGCCGAAAAAGGAGTGATCTAAGATGGATTGGTATACAACCGTGAAACGTTACTATGATATGGGGATATATAAGAAAGATTCAAATGACCCGTTATACGTAGGTAAGTTTTGTGAGTTCGGCAAAATTACGCCTGAACAGTTCAAAGAAATTACGGGTGAGACTTATTCCACGTAATATCCACTACGCAACCTATTCCTCGCACTCAAATGAAAAGGGCCGACATTTGTCGACCCTTTCATACTCCTCTTGTAATTCCTATTTCATCGTAAAGGATAACTGGATAACTATTTACAGAGTTATTATTCTGCTCCGACTAACTTCAAAGGTTGAAGGATGTCGAGTAATCCTTTAACTCAGGCTTCCTACTTAATTCTCCTTAGTTACCTTATTAACTCTACAACGTCTGCAGCACAAAGTGCAGAACGAACAGCAGTGAAATTCCATAGAACAGCGGTTTCACTTCGCGTCCCTTGCCAACGGCAAGATGGAACAACGCGTAACTAATGAACCCGACTGCAATCCCGTCGACGATGCTGTGCATGAGCGGGATGAACGCGATAATGAAGAACGCGGGAAGACCCTTGTGCATTGCATCGAATTCGATTTTCTTCACGCTTGGCATCATCAAGCCGCCGATAAAGATCAATATCGGAGCTACGGCCTGATCAGGAACCAACGTCAGTACCGGTAATGCAACCAATGTACATGCAAACAGGATTCCTGTCACGATAGATGTGAGTCCCGTGCGACCACCAGCAGAAATGCCCGCAGCCGTTTCAACCGTCGCGACATTCGGGCTTGTGCCGAACAATCCGCATGTAATTACGGAAATCGCATTGGCCTGCAAGGATCGACTGAATCGTTCCGGATTCCCGCTCATTTGCAGGTGTGCATTTACAAGCCCCACATTTTCGAACACAATAACGAGCGTCAGCGAGAACGTTGCTACAGCAAGCGTAACAGCTGACACGCCTTGAAACGTGAACTGACCGAATACATCACCATATGCAGCCCATGAAAAAGCTCCGCCTGGTGCCGCGCCAGCGTTAGGCACTGCGCCAACTAGATAAGCAAGAGCGGTTCCTGCAATAATGGCGATAAGCAAGTTGCCGGGAACATTGCGCATGAACAGAATGCATGTAAGCGCCAATGTAGCGAGCGTAACAAGTACTCCCGGATCAGCAAATGACTGCAGCGCAATCATCGTGGATTGATCGGGAACGATTACGCCGCCCTTTGGCAGACCGATCAAGACAAGCATAAGTCCGATCCCTACAGAAATGGCTTCCTGCAATGATTCTGGAATTGCTGCCCGCAGCTGCCCCGCGAGTGATGTGAAGCTTATTACCGTAAAGCAAACGCCGGATAATACAACGACGCCCAGCGCTTGCTGCCATGTCATGCCCATGCCGTGAACGAGTGTGTAGGTAAACATCGCGTTGATGCCCATGCCGGGCACAAGAATAATGGGGGACTTGCCCCATATCCCCATTAACAAGCAGCCAACAGACGAAGCAAGCACAGTTGCGATAATGCCAGCTTCTTGCGGTATGCCTGCATCTGCGAGTATCGAAGAATTGACAATTACAATATAGACGATAGCGAAGAAGGACACGACTCCGGCCAGCAGTTCCTGCCGCCACTGAATTCGTGCAGTTGCAGAAGCGTCATGTAAGGACGGTGCTTCTGTCTTCGATTGTATATGTTTCTTTTGGCGGACCAATCGTATACCTGCTTTCCATCGTAGCCCCTCACCCAACCCTTTGCATAAATAGAGGAAATTCAAAAAGTCTGTATTCGATCACGAAGACCGACACAAAGTAGGTTGTGCTGAAAACCGATCTTTTTGAATATGCACTCATAAAACCTATGTCCCGAATTCATATCCGAGCATAAGTAGCAGTTATTATATCACAGGATCTCTCTAAATAATCAAACGATGTTCACCCATCCTGTATTTTGTACCCTGATCCACCTTGCATCAACCCGCGAAATTACATATAATAAATAACTAATTGATTGTTCATAACTATGATTAACACATGCTTAGATGGAGACAAGTACACAGTACCACTTGCCAGGGAGGCGGCGCCGTAGATTGAGAGCGCTGCTGAAGAAGGGGCTGTCGAAATTCACTCCGGAGCAGGTACCTTGAACAAGCACTTCACACACAGTGAGGCTGCTACAGTAGAGGTTCCCGGATTTGCGGCACGTTATCGCTGCAACAAGTGAGATACGGCTTGGTTCGCAGCCTCCTAGCAGGAGAGCGTTCCAATCGGATCTAATTAGGGTGGTACCACGGTCTTCTCGTCCCTTGTGACGAGAGGGCCTTTTTTTATTTCGAGTGGAAATGAAGGGGGCTTACACAATGAAGGAGCGTTTACAGGCACTGCGCGCCGAAGCGCTGGAGAAGCTGCAGCAAGTAAAGGATGCAGGTCATCTAAATGATCTGCGTGTTAAATTCCTCGGTAAAAAAGGTGAGCTGACAGAGGTGCTGCGCGGCATGGGCGGCTTGTCGGCAGAGGAGCGTCCGCTCATTGGTCAAGTGGCGAATGAAGTACGCGGAGCCATTGAGACATTCATCGAGGAGAAGCAGGCGGCATTTCTCCGTGAAGAGACGGAGCGTCGTCTTCAGGAAGAGACAATTGACGTGACACTGCCAGGGCGTCCGATGACAGTCGGTGCAGTTCACCCGTTGAACAAGGTTATTCAACAAATGGAAGATATTTTCATCGGTATGGGGTATACGGTAGCAGAAGGTCCAGAAGTGGAGCAGGACTACTATAACTTCGAAGCACTGAATCTGCCGAAGGATCACCCTGCGCGCGATATGCAGGATTCGTTCTACATTACAGAAGATATCCTGATGCGCACGCAAACATCGCCTGTACAAGTACGTACCATGGAAACGATGAAAGGAAAAGGGCCTGTGAAGATAATCTGCCCAGGTCGCGTATATCGCCGCGATGATGATGACGCAACACATTCCTTCATGTTCCATCAGATTGAAGGACTTGTTATCGACAAGAACATCCGCATGAGTGACTTGAAGGGGACGCTTCTTCAATTTGCGCAAGAAATGTTCGGTTCCAAAACACAAATTCGCTTGCGCCCAAGCTTCTTCCCGTTCACAGAGCCAAGCGTTGAGGTCGACCTGACTTGCATGAAGTGCGGCAGCAGCGGCTGCCGTATCTGTAAGCAAACAGGCTGGATTGAGATTCTTGGTGCAGGTATGGTTCATCCGCGCGTGCTTGAAATGGGCGGCTATGATCCGAAGGAGTACTCTGGATTCGCATTCGGTATGGGTGTAGAGCGTATTGCCATGTTGAAATATGGCGTAGACGACATTCGCCATTTCTATACGAACGATATGAAATTCGTGCAGCAGTTCGCACGGATGTAATGAAAATAAAAGTTCAAAAAGTTCGGTTTTCAGC
>NZ_MAIS01000233.1:0-1290 GCF_001680695.1 Paenibacillus sp. KS1
ATACCGCGGTTAAACGCGGTATAGCCTTTACTATCTCCCCCTCAGAGACTCTTTTGAGTTCTTTTTGAAATCAACAGCTAATTGTGAATCTATATCCTTTAGGGTTAGGCTTTAAACTGAGATTAACTATTCAAATTACTTCAAACTCATCCAATTCTATCTTTTTCTTCTTTCTCCATCTTGACGAGAATGTGTTTTAACAATATATGTATCTAACTGTTGGCTGATTTGAACCACTTCTTCATCTGTTAGTCGTTCCTTGTTTCCTACCGCCTCGGCTAATTTTTCCTTGAGTTCGTTTATCTTTTCTTCTAAATTCTTGTCTATGACGGCTCACCTCACGTACATTTTAATGTACGTTTCAGACAAAAGTGCATTATCTCACCATAGAAACACAAGTTTAAGGGAGTACATGTGGATACTCCCCTTAGCTGCTTACTTATTTTATCTTTCTCCTGTAAGTTAATTACTGACTTGCGGTCACAATGAATACAATTGCAAAGAGATGTTTGAATCAAAATGTCCGAATTTTTTTATTCACTTCTAGGATTACCGGAATCCCGTTTGCTTGCAGTTATTGAAATATCTATTGTAGAAATAATGAGTGCGAAAACTACCTCGGCAACAAAAGAGATACGAACCGAAGACATACATTCATCTATCGTGTAAATAGCAATAAAGTTAAGCACAACTCGCAGTATAAATTCATGCAGTCTCCGAAAATTGTGCCCTACTTTAGAGCAATTAATCTTAATAAACATGAGAACAATTATAACAACAGCATCTGCAATCAGTGACAATCCATAGAACAATAGTATTGACTTCCATGAATCATATTCGATCCCTAAGATTTCAAAAATGCCGACATTGAAAAAAAATAACACTATTATTGATGTGATCACTGCAAATAACAACAATAGGCTCACAAGAGAAATAGGGATTATTTTCTTCATCATTTCTCTAATTTGTTTCTTGAACATCTAGTGCCTATGATAAGTTCTCCGATTGTTCTGGTGATCACTACATCCAAAGCTATCCCTCCACACCGCTCTAATTCACTCCCTATATTTTACTATACCATGAAAAACGTGTTAATTATTGAAAGATACAACGAACGCACTCAAACCCATTATTTCTCCTCTGATGGCTTTGCAGCAAACATAAAAAATACTCCCTTCTATTTGCTAAACAACTCAAATAAAAGAGATTTTCGTTCGCCGTAGTGAAGGAAGTCACCTAATTTCAATACCGTAACGCAAAAAGGCTATACCGCGGTTAAACGCGGTATAG
>NZ_MAIS01000359.1:0-302 GCF_001680695.1 Paenibacillus sp. KS1
TCTGTTTAAACAGCTTGATCGTGTTATCAATTTTCGCTTTGATAGTGTTGAGCGGCATTTCCGTCATCTCCGTAATTTCTTCTATCGTATATCCTTCTACATACTTCAGTTGAATAAGCAATCGCGTCATTGGCGACTGTTGTCTCATAAAGGCTTGCAACTCCAAATTCTCTTCCGTCGTTTGGCATTTCACAAGTCCCTTAACTTCTTCATCATCGATGTAGACAATTAATTTACTATTGAGCAAATGGGATTTGCATTTATGAATCACAATCCGATTGAACCAAATATTGAATCTTTCC
>NZ_MAIS01000325.1:0-374 GCF_001680695.1 Paenibacillus sp. KS1
CTTTCCACTTATCACAAAAAGTCTCTAGAGCAGCTTTCCCAGACTGCTCGTCTTCTGCTCGATATACTGCTTTGAAGTCGTCACAGATGCTTGCTCGATCAGACACACGTACTTTATGAGCAATATTACGTGCTACATGTACGCAGCATGATTGGTATTTTGCCTTTGGATATACTTGCTCAATTGCTGTCACGATGCCCTTTAATCCGTCGGAGATGAACAACAAGACTTCTTCTACACCACGCTCCTTCACGTCCACTAACAGCTCATTCCATACATAGGCCGATTCGGTTGGAGCAATGGTATACGATAATACTTCCTTAGGACGATCTTCACGAATACCGACTGCAATATACACGGCCTCTTTGGAGACC
>NZ_MAIS01000175.1:0-3512 GCF_001680695.1 Paenibacillus sp. KS1
TATTACGTTCCTGATAGCGTATTTAATTAATCGTCAAACGGGTTAACCTTAGTGCGTAAAGTTTCCAAACTGAAATCAAGTGTATACATAATAAGCCGCCAATTTAGCGGCTTATTTGTTTTATCAATAGGAGAATGCTGCGTGCTTTGAATGAAAAGGAAATATACAGGAAAGATGTCAATAATCTACATTTTGAGGATGAAACTCCTAAAAAAAATTTTTACATCATCAATATTCGACAGACAAACCTTTGGGCATATGTTAAATTTAGATCAGAAATTGTTTAAAATATTGTCATAAGTATTTACAAAAAAAGTTAATATCGTATATCATGGTATAAAATAGTAAATATTTAGGGCTACACTGAAGCATATGGCTTTGAAGCAGCTTTGCATAAGTATTAAATGGTCACCCCAACAAAAATACCTCTGAGTGTAGGCGATATACAAACCAATCTTGCCTTCTCTGATTTTAATCTATTCATTTCTCAATCCCATTGGCGAACATCAAATGCGTAATTAAAGATTCTAAGGAGTGTGTATATAAACGTACACTAAATAAATTTTGCAACCACTTTGAGCCCTACCTGCATCCTTTATAAAGGAGGAAATAATGAAAAAAAATATTATTGGCATAGCAAGCACTTTGTTTTTATTCGCAATGATTCTCTTAGTTGATATTTACTCCTCTAAGGAGGAGTATCAATTAGTAACAAAGCAACAGATAGATACTATAGTTGAAAAAGAAAAAATTGTTGTACTTTCAAAAGAAGATATTTTTGTAAAAGACAAACCAATGACGCTAATTTTTTACTCAAAAAATAGTCAAATAGGTTCAATTGAAGTTAGGAATATTAATGGCTCTCTGAAATATACGAGAACCCTTACTACTGGGAAGAATGGTAATGTCATTCAAACAATTGGTGCTAAAGGGGATTTATCATATATCATGGTAGCGATTAACGATTCTAGTATTCTGAAAAATGCTAAGAGATTAGATATTTCTGACACAGTGTTTAATCACTTGGTCACTAAGGAAATTAACGGGAAACCATATATAATTGTTGTTTTTGACGAAAAAAGTGAAGTTAGTTTTAGTGCGCCATTCAATTATAAGTTAATAAACTATAATAACGAGACACTATTCGAGTGTGAAGGATGTTGACACGCTATGAAAAGGAATATTTTTCTTTTTTCAACATTAATAATAATGATTAGTTTTATATCTTTTGTCAGAACAGATACGGCAACAGGCATATCTTCCGATACTCCCAAAGTGAAAGATTTATATAGCTATTACTATTCAACTAAAAGTATTTCTATTTTAGAAGGCTTAGATAGTGATTCTGCTTTACTTTCAGACGTTGAACATGACGATGTAAGAAAAATTATAAATGATGGTATTTACGAAGTGTGGTTATATGTTAACTCTGTTGATATCCGTAACATTGATTCCACTGATAAATTACAGATTTTAAATTACATAAACAGTCTCCACAGTAATAAAGGTTTTTTCAAAGCGAATTTAAAGGATTCTTCCGACAGACCCAATTCTAGCTATTTGTTAGATACTAAAATGGCTTTGGAAATATACGATAGGTTTGAGCGTGATATTCCTAATACAAAGAAAATACTAAACTATATCGAAAGTACACTTAATCAAATTAATTCTCCCCAAACCTATGATTTCGTATCTTTGGGAGGTTATTTGACAATTATTAATCAAATAGAAACTATTCTGGCTAGATATATTAACCTCAATCAAGATGAATTGTATTCTAATAGTATGATTGGTAGATTGAAAAAATTGTATTTAGAAGAACCGTCAAGTATTGAAAAATTTGAAACAGCCGTAAATATTAATAATTATACCAATACATTAATACTACCGATTGATACAAAGGAAGTTGAGACTTACATAAAAAGGATACAAAATAAAAATGGGATGTTCCCAATTTCCGGTTCAAAAACAGGGTTTGATACACTTTCTACATTCTTGGTCATAAAGACGCTGACGACTTTGGGAATCGAGATCCCGAATAAAGAAAAATTACTATCTAGTTTAAAACAGATTCAGAGTTCTACCACACATCAATATCAATGAAAATTGATATAAATAAAATTATGGGAGGAAAACAATGAAAAAGTCACTGCTATTTATTAGTTGTATGTTGATGTTTTTTGCTTTTTCATCTTCAAGTTTTGCAGCTAACGGCAAATTAGTGCAAAAGAGTTCTGACGAATATGAAGTACTGGGAGAAAAGTTTGAGGTGCTTACTTGGGTAGACAACGATAATGGGTCACTCATGTATACTGTTCCAACTAAAGTTAATAACAAGCAAGCTGTTGCTCAATTTGTTGATGAACTTGCAGGGAAAAAAACTAACTATGGGGAAGAGCCTTCTCATTCTACTTTGGGCTTTAAAACCAACTGGTCAAGAGATTTGACAGGATATGCTACAAACAGTAATGATGCCAAAATAACTTGGAAGACATCAGGCTATAATGAAGATGCATTCTTCTATCCCATTACTACACAAGAAATGGTTGTAAATGAAGGAAATATAAGTGCATATTGGAATGGTTCTGGTAATGCCGACAAAATTGTTTTGTCATATCAATATAAATTTACCGGATTTAACGTCGTACTTTCGTTTCCTCCCGCATTACAAGAGATCGGTGATACTGTTAAATATACTTTCAGTCCAGTTGATGACCAGTGGTATTTGATTACTACTAGTGAGTCTGGAAAAGCAGAGTCACGAGGTTTATTTACTGGTGCAGACCTTAAAACAAATGCTGATATTTATAAAGGCGGGTATATTTATAGACCAACAATTGAAACAAAAGTTAAGTTTACTGATGGTAATTAATAATTATAAATAAAATAAAATGATTACGCAGCCTTAGCATGAAGTAGGAATTAGGGCTGTTTGATAATATAGGATCGAGCTTCGCTCGATCCTATATTAATTTCAATCAACAAGAGGTGGGAAGAAGTTGCCGTTAATTGTTATGCTATTTGGTATCTTTCTAATAGCATTAAGTGGTGTTGAGAAAATTGTCATCTATTTGAACTTTGCTGAGACTACTGGAAACAATATGGACACTTTGCTTAGTCTTGTTCCAAGTTATATTTGGGCAATTACTAACTACACGTTTATTGGTGGCTTGTTCATGATAGCTTTGGCATTTGTGATAATTTACAAAAATAAATATCCTCCAAAAGATAAATAGGTTCGTTATTTTATAATTGACACAAAGTTATCCTTTTTAATTAGTTCAAATTACACTAATAGGGGTAACTTTGTGTCAATTAACACTAGAAGTAGGAGTATATAGTCAAAAATAGTCAAAGATAGTCAAAGTCAAAGACATTAGTACAAAACACGGCTTTGATGAAAAAGTCCAAATGTAAATATATACATATCTAATGGTTCCTAGTACGAGCAGCATTTCAAAACGCCTATGCACATAGGTTTACTACATGAATTATGCGAATAAAACGGGTGC
>NZ_MAIS01000197.1:0-2507 GCF_001680695.1 Paenibacillus sp. KS1
GTTTATTAATGAGGATACGTATGAAGGGGACATCAATGATCCGCTGAGTTTGAATTTGTATACGTATGTATCGAATAATCCGTTGAAATACGTAGATCCGAGTGGACATATTGGGATACCGATGGCACCAACACCTGCAATGACGTGTGCAGCGAGTCCGGGGCAATGCAAGACGATTCTAAAAGCACAGGCCGAAGCAGGTAAAACATTGGCAGTTGAAGGCGCTAATTTCTTTGTACTAGATGATGTAAATACCATGTTGGATCCTAATAGCTCATTAGCAGATAAGGGACTTGTGTTGTTGGGATTATTTCCTCCGGCAAAAATAATTAAAGCAGGAACCAAAGTTAGTAAAGCTGCTGCAAAAGTACTTGCAAAGTGCAATTGCTTTACTGCAGGGACGAGGGTATTAACAGACGAAGGGGAGAAACCTATCGAGGAAATCGAGGTAGGTGACAAAGTTCTAGCCAAAGACGATGAGACAGGTGAGATGGCTTACAAAGAAGTTGAGTGGCTCTTCCAACGTGATGTTGAGGAAACGTATAATATTACTGTTGGTGGCGAGATCATAACGACCACTGACGAGCATCCGTTTTGGATTATTGGAAAAGGATGGGTCGAATCCAAGAACCTTGTGGTGGGCGATGTTCTGACAACTTCGGATGGCAAGGAGTTAGCTATTGAGAAGATTGAGCTTAAGAAAGAGCATACCACTGTATACAATTTTATGGTAAAGGACTTCCATACGTATTTTGTATCGAATCTTGGAATTTGGACACATAACTCGTGTCTTCCCGATTCTCGTTGGATTCAACGAGATACCTATCAAGAGTTAAAAAGACTAGGACTAGATGAACAATTTGATCGAGCGATGAAAAAGGGTTCAGCAAATACTCGTTCAAATGACAATGGGATTATCTTTTTATCGAAAAATGAGCAATTAAAACACAAAGGTAACTTATACACATATAAGTTAAAGGTAGCAAAGGCATCCAATCATGTAAGGGTATATGGCAGAATAGATGATAAAGGTAATTTATTGTTTGATTACATTACAAAAGGTAAGTAGGGAGGTATAAAATGAATTTAGTAGATCTTGAGAAAATTTTTAATGAAGCATATCTTTTTGAAGACGTAAAAAAAGAGTCGATTAAAACACTAGAAGAACTAATACTAAACAGTGAATCAAATTATTTAAAGGAGGAAGAAGAAAAATTACCAAATAACATGAAACTCAAAGATTTTATTATACGCTATAAGTGTACAGAGATATTTATCAATAACCACGATAGAATATATCCGTTTTTTAGAGTCTGTCTTGAATTACTTCATCCAAAGACACAAATTCAACAGTACTACTTTGATATTGAGTATACAATTGACGGTGAGTATTCGGATGAGTATTTTGGTATGTATTAGTAAGTATTGTCTTGTATCGTATCTTGGAATTATGCCTTGGGGCCATGTCCCCAAGGTCTTTTTTTATCCCCACCCAGTGCCGAATGAATCGGTCGGCATGTCCCGAAAGAACCTAACCCTTATCAACCCCGTATGATATTTTTCTTATACGGTTGTGCGCACATAAAAGTGTTAAATAATATCCCCCTTCATCACAAACCTCTTTCATTGTCATAACTCCGTAATCATCAGATACCACCGTGTTTTGATGCAACTACCTTACCTTCGCTTTCTCATGGTTTTTCCCGAAATAAATTGAGATTGTAAATAAAATCGAAACGAACAGTCCTTCCAAGTTGATAGGAGGGCGAGAAAGAGAATATCGCAACTTAAGGGGTACATAGTCCGACTACTATAGTGAGCAGACAATCTGGTAATGGTTGTTGCCGGAATCAATCCATTACTAATTAAACTCCAAAGAGAGAGCGCGAATTCGATTGTTGGTAGGAGTCTTTGTATATACGTTTGAAATAACATATATTAACTGGTGCAATATGGGGATACGTAATAGAGTAGCAATAAATAGCTTGGGAGGTTGGATTAGAAAGGTGAGAATAAGAATGAATTGGTTAGCACGGCAGAATAAACGCATCATTTTGATGATGTGTGCAATCTTATTTATTTGCGGTATGGTATTACAGATTGGTAACGTCCAAGCTTCTGCTGCAAATGTTGAAAGTAAGTATTCATATGATGGGGCTGGACGGTTAAATGATGCTCAATCCACTACTGGACAAAGTATAGACTACGTATACGATAATAATGGGAACATAACGCATAAGTTATCTACTCTCCATTTTAAGGGGAGTGATCAGAGCATGATGCAGAATTTATCTGTAAACCAAACATCAGGTGCTAAAAATACGGTGGAGTTTTGGATGAAATGGGATGGAACTAATTCTGTCATGCCGTTTTCATGGAATACCCATTATGCACTTTGGTTTGCAGACGGATTTTTTGGATTTAATACGGGCGAAAGCAATATTATTGGTATACCATCGGATCAGTTAAAAGACAAGTGGGTGCATGTTGCAGCAATCTTCTATAAC
>NZ_MAIS01000219.1:0-1644 GCF_001680695.1 Paenibacillus sp. KS1
CGTAAAGTTTCCAAACAGAAATCAAGTGCAGACATAATAAGCCGCCATTTTGGTGGCTTATTTGTCGTCTTGAAGAAGTATTGAAGTTCACAACAGATGAATGCTTAGAATGTCGACCATCATCGGGTACATGGGAATATCGCTCTTACAACTGCAGCTCTAATTAGATTATATTTTGAAATATAGACTGGAAAATATGGAAATTACAAGCGATGAGGGAGATAATAAATATAGGAAAGACGCCTTGTTCAATGGGATAAATATCGCGAAAGCATATGAAAGGAGTTCACTATGGAATATGAAGCGTTAGTTGCTCGATTTCTTCATTTTCTGTCGGTTGAAAAGCAGCCTATTAGCTTGGCGTTTCTCAATGAACTTATTCAGAGGCATCAAGAGAGAGTAAGATGGGAAACGCTGACGAAAATACTCGATTGGGAAAAAGGAAATCGAACAGGAAACTACCTCCCTTCTATTGATACGTACATCGAGCGCATCGTGAACAAAGGGATGGGAGGAACATGCTGGACAAATGCAATGGGGTTTCATTGGCTGTTATCCCAGCTTGGTTTTTCCGTTTCTTATATGTACATGGACCCTGGCCACTTATGTTTACGCGTTGACCTCGATAAACCTTATTATGTAGATGTCGGGTATTGTGCTCCGCTATTTCAGGCATACCCGCTGTATCAATCTTTTCAAGTGAAAAATGTAAGGGAAGTCTTTACCTATCAGGTATCTCAGAATGAAATTCAGATTATTCGAAACCCCGGACCTACTAAAACCCTTGATCCCAATCCGATAGCATTAGAAAAAATGACTCCGCTGATTAGGAATTCGAACAATTGGGATACATCGCCTATGCTGCAAAACATTCAAATTTTCGGCTACATCAATGGGATTCCGACTTCGATGAAGGATAATGTGCTAAAGCAATATTGTCAGCATGAGAAGGTGGAAAGACATCTAAATCCTGACGAGCTGAGAGAATGGGTTGCGGAAAAGTTTCAAATCGATCAGCAAATGTACGAAAATGCCTTAAGCATATTCAATGAGAAGAAAACATAATGTATGGAGCATTATTGCATCATAGAGAATACATGTTATTAGATTAGGAAGCAGATCCTATATACTAGCGTGTACGAGCAAAAGATAAACTTAAATATTATCTTAGCTATCAAGTGTTAATGGAAGTTTTAAATGTTATGCTTAACTTTACGGGCATAGCAGAAGGATGGACTCACATATGCCTTTGAATATATGGGATTGCCTAAATGGTTGGCGGAAATTGCAGCTAGAGCTATTGTCTTCTTTCTGTTGTAAGGCAAATAAAGGAGGAACTAAACGTGTATATACTGGCACTGATTATATTTATTATTACAGGTTTAGTATCCGTACTTGATATTTTGTTTGGTATAAGTAATTTAGGTGGTGAGGGGTTCAATCTGGCGATTAGAATTCCACGGTTGTTGTTCGTTTCCTCAGCACTTTTTTTGTTGGTTCGAAAGGATAAAAGCAGTAAAAAGAAGGATTAGTTCCCACGAATCGAATTGCAAGGAGACAGGACTAACTTGGTATATCAAGAGGGACTTTGAGACGTACTCGTACGAATCTGGACGATTCGAATCATCGCCGAACATTTCAAGG
>NZ_MAIS01000068.1:0-33894 GCF_001680695.1 Paenibacillus sp. KS1
TTACCATCTACAATAAGATCAATTGCAAGGGACGGTTTCCGTACCTCGGGTAAAGAAGTTGCTGCACTTGCCATAGGGACCGACGAGAAAACGGTAGTACCCACAATGATCGCCATCAACGTTTTCTTAAACATATTTATCACATCTCCTTGTAGACATTTTAATCTATTGCTACTTTACCGAAACGCTTCTTCAAATACGGCCATGACTTCTTTGTTCTCATAAGGCTTTGTATGGTTGTATGCACATGCGCGAATATGCGGAAGATGCGGAATAATAATTAATTTCGCGAGTAACGGATCAATTGATAGATCGTGCATCATGCGTACCGGATCAATCGGCGGATCGATGAGAATCACTTTCTTCGCAATATTCTCTTCCGTGAACGATTCGATCGTCTGCTTCAACAACTTCGTCCCCCGTGTCGTGCCATCTGTGATGAAATGAACAGATAGTGCGGAAGGTGCAAGGCGACTGAGCAACTCCGATTGTCCTGCATCCAGAATCACATGAATATGCGCATAATAGTTCAATCGCGTCTTCAATTCAGCGACGACCTCATCGACACGCTCCAACGTCTGATTCAGATTCCCTTCAACACAGACAAATTGCTGCTCCAGCCGCTGCTCCAAGAATGTATCTAGCGTCATCGGCTCCACGCCATACTGCCGTAACTTTGACTCCCCGGTGAGATCGAGCAACAATGTATTCTGACGACGCGATACCACGCCCGCCCACGTTAATGCCGTAGCCGTACGCCCCGTACCCTCAGATCCAACGAAGATCCGCAGAGAATTTTTGATGACACTATCCACGATCACGACATCTTCCACACGCTGCGATAAGAGCAAATTGATTAATTTCTGCTGGTATTCAATAATCGTTGCATCTTCCTCACATAACTTGAACACAAGATTGATCAAGCTCTTAATCTTCTCTTCCATAATGGACAACGATACGCGATTCTGCTGCAAGTCTCCTAATATCTTCGTCGTCAGCGCTCCAATATTCGAAGGGGTGAAGATGGGTTTCAGCGGATTCATAACCGCATTAATATAGTCATTGTTCGAGGGCAACTCCGCTTCGAATTGTTCGAGCAGTCCGCTCACGCTCTGATCCATCGCTTGATAGACTTCGATAACTCCCTTCGATAATTCCATGAGCTCCATCTGAACCTGCAACCGAGATTCGATGAGTGACTGCAGTCGACTCTGATCTTGGTAGACGAGCTTCACAGAAGCAACACCGTCCAATGCTTGTCTCACGCCAGCGATCCGGGCATCCACCGTCTCTTCCGCGGATTTCATAATGGCGAACATGATGGACATGATCTTATCGGCAACGATGCTGCTTTCCAGTCCTTTATATGCGGCACGATCAATACCCAACGCTTTGAGCTTCTCGAATCGTTCTTCTGCCGAGAGCGACGTATCCTTGAAGACATCGATAATCTGTTGATCGAGCAGTTCCAGCATCTTCATCAGATTCGCATATTGCGTATTCTCGACCATCAGCTCGCGTAAAATCGTATCTTTCTGCAGCGATTTTTTAAAAAAGTCAAAATCACCAAATTTCCCCATCTCAGCCACTCGGGCTTCCAGCGTCGAATAAGGTTCGACATAGGGTTCTTCCGCCACAGCGACCTCAGCTTCTGCCAGCAAGACGGTAGGCTCTGGTTCATAGCCCGCTTCGGGTTCGACAGGTGGTTCTTCCGGTATATGCGGAGGCTCTGGCGGCAATAAGACCGTCTCGAGCAGCGAAGCATCATACGTCTTCTTGTCCGCTGATTCCAACACACGGTTGTCCGATCCTATGAGACGAATCTCAATAATCGTATTAATCGCATCCTGAATGCCTTCGGGATTAATCTTGTCCGCTTTCACCTTCGTCACATCGCCTTGAATCAGCTCCGTATCCTTATCTTTCTGATAGAAGTAGACGACGCCGACCGAAGGATGCCGCTCTTGGATCGCTTCGTTCAGTCGCAGTCCCATGGATCCCCGCATATCTTTCGGTCCAAGCACGATCGCATCCATATTGGAGACCGCCGGATCCAGTGGAAGCGTCTCTATCATTTTCTTCACATTGGTCTGGAACCCTTTCTCTCCTAACGCTTTCTTAACAAATGGGCCTAATGCTGCTCCATATATCATGTATCCTGCTTCCTCCCATGAATGAGTTCACCTGAATCATTGGAATTTATCTTTATAATCTTTGAGAAACTGTATATTCAATTGCGAATTCCGATCCATGTTATACATGTACGGGAAATAATATCCGCCCACGATATGCGCCTGCTTCATAAAAGGTTGATCTAAGTTATACGTCCTCGCGACGAACTGAAGCAGATGCTCCATATATGTCTTAGATGCGTCGAACGTCTTCTGTTCTCCCTTCGTACGTTTCCCAGGCTCTGACTTCGATGCACGCTTTAGCTTCTCATAATCCTCGTTTAGCTGCTTTATGAGATCTGCCCGCTTCGCGGCATATGGCTTGTTCAACTCTTTGACACGCGCCTTCAACTCTTGAACCGTTGCTTCCATCACATCCATCTCTTGGCGGTGTTGCTGCTTGATCTTAGCGAACTCTACCGCTTGTTGTTTCAATTCCGCGGTTTTCTGATCCTTTGCGGATGCACCTGGCTGAATTATTCGAATGCCATACCCCGCCAAGCCGGATAATATCGCCACGATACAGATCCACACAATCCATTTACCACGCCGTGTGGATGACACGGACGTCGAATCGCTCTTGTTCTGACGCTTCGTTGACGACTTCTCATGCGTGGTTGCCGCTCGCTGAAGCTTCATCTCCAGCATATGTATCGCCATCTCCAACTCTTTTGCAACGCTAGACTTCGCGTTCAACGCGAGTAAGGATCGGTATACTGCCATTGCATTCTTCAACATGCCTTTTGCTTCGAAATCCTTCGCATGCCTCAGAAGCGATGCATTCAATGTCCCCTGTTCACTCGCAATCTCTGGCTGCCTCACATCAACCTCGGGCTGCGCCTTGCCAAGAATCAATTGCTCCATCTTCGATAATGCTATGAGCCACTCACCGAATGTCGGACATTGACTGAGATCATGGCTTCCCCACGCTCGAACGAACAAGGACGTCAATTCCTCGCCCCACGCCATACGAAGCGATTCCCTCATGGCCTGATACCGCTCGCAATTTGTTCCGAGCTCGCCGGGCGCGTAATAACTCTCCCCCCATACTTGTGATACGAACGTATCTGTGCATGAAGCCAGCATCTCGCCTAAGAGCACGGCGCCTGCGAATCGATCTGCGTTCGCACACCACATCGAGGCTTCATTCAACCGAGGGAATCCGTATCCTGGTGATCCCGCAGGTACATATTCGGGCCTCTCGAGTTGCGTCGAGTACATCTGCTCCAAATCAATGAACTGTATCGATGCATCCGTATTCACGATCTCAAATTGATCGTTCATCATCGGTAGAATGATATTCGGTCCCGACAAATCGCAATGAGCCAGACCTCGCTGCTCCATGGCTGCGAGCGATTTCACGAATGCAAGAGCAATTACGTAACTCTGTTCCTTGCTTAACATTTCCTCCGATATCAGCACATCCATCCATGTAGGCCCTTCAATCCAAGGCATCACAACGGCATAGAGCAAATCCGGCTCCTTGCTAAGCAATGCCGCATTCTCAGGCGTAATCACGGATCGACTGCACGCTTCGAGGCCCGGAATCCTCGCAAATTGAGCCATTTGGCTTGCATAATAAACCGTCATTGGATTGACGAATTTCGTGCGAAAGACTTTCATCGCTTTCTTCTGTCGCCGATCTTCTGAATAGAGCAGGTACACAATCCCTTGACGCCCCTCCTGACCATAAGGAATACCCGCTGCACCAGGGTGTTCCCCAATGCTGTATCGTTCGCCATTCATCTCAAGCAGCGCATCTACTTCCGGTTGAAACCCCATCCTTCATTCTCCTTATACTTCCCTAGTACAACTTCACAGTCATAGCCCATCCCACAGGTCGTTTCCCCATCGAATATGGAAAAATGCCATATCATCACTCGAGGCATCCGCCGCTTCCTGCTTGATCACCTGAGATAACAATGCCGTCGTCACCGGATTATGGAAATCTAGCACATGCAATCCGTCCGTATAGAGTAGAACTTCCCCTCCATTGCCGATATCCCCCTGTTGCAGCGGGGCACAATAAATGTGAGCTTTTCCATGGACAATGCCAGATTCACTATTCCATTGATGAGACGTATGGAATTGATCCCCTAGCAATTCACTTGTCTCCTCAGCACCCTGCCAGAGTCGTATCCGAAGATCGCCATGCCAGGCGAGACGTATGCTTCCTTCCGGCCTAGATAAGCTCGGCAGATCTACTCTTCCGCAAGCGAACATCGTACCGCTGCCTTGTCTTTTCTTCGCTTGTAATACTTCGCGAAGCATGCCCTGGATATGTTCTGGAATCGAATGATCTTCGAGTTCCTTCCTCGCTCGAGCAGCTGCAGTGTCCAAAACCACTGCCAACTCACGTTCGAGCATGGAGGCATCCAGCGATGCTCTGCTTAATGACGCCAGCCACTCCAACAGGCGGTCACCTACAAATCTCGCAGCGAAGTCGCCATAATACGACATACTAATGCCGTCACAAAGCACGAATACGATCGACTGATCCGATTCCGCGAATGTGCAATAATCTTGACCGGTATCTCCCGATGCTCGCGACTCCGCTGAACGCGAATAACCGTACCGATAACTCCAACCTGACCTGATCTCTTCTCGAAACAAGGTCTCCGACGCTTGCGGAACATGAACACATACATCCCTCATTAGCGCACCGGCGTCGCTGCAGACATCTGGAATCCTAACGAGACCAGATCTGGATTCGTCCCTGGGAACATGAGCAGCGCCCCTTCGGTCAAATGATAGTTCGCATCAAGCATCATTTCGCGATAGCTCTCTGGCATCACAGAGGACATCTTTTGCAATTTAACGCCGTATTCATCCGTAAATACGGTATCATCGTGTACGCCAGACCAACATTTTGGATCATCGATCGCACGTTCCAGCACATCATCAGAGATAAAGATGTTCTCGACAAGTACATGGCCATCAGGCACGGACATCGCTTGTATGCGGCGTACAATCGGTTCCGGGTCTTCGCCGGAATATACGCCATCCGTCATATGGCAGATGAGCGGGGCCGGGCAGGATTGCATGAACGGTAGCTCTTGCTGCAACAACTTCTCCGCATACAAGAATGCATCGGCCGTATTCGTGTATCGATACGTGCGCAAATTCGGCAAATCGCCGGATCCCATAACTTCATCGATTCGTTTAATCCCGTCCAGCAAATCATGCACCTCATCGCTATAAGCCAAGATAGCGACGCGATAGCGCGAAGAGATGCGGCTCCCTTTCGTGGATCGGAATACCATTTGCCTTAAAGCAACGTAGAGAGCGTCCCGCACCACATCGATTCGGCGCCTACCGCCATCCGTCAGCGTCATCGAGCCACTCACATCGAGCAGATAGATAACTAACGCCGGATGACTCTGGGTCGCTTGCGTCGTATACGGCTCACGCTGCACCATCTCATGCTCACGTACCCTCGACTTCGCTGGATACGCTGCCAGCTGTGACGGAGTTACCGCTTCGGTTCGCATCAAGATCGTCTCTGTCACCTGTGCGCTTGCATACATGACCTGAATCTGTAACAATGCTTCTCGTACCTCACGTACACGCTGATACCGTCGATCAGGGTTCGGGTCTAGCATCTTCAGTAGGACATCCAGCGTCTCTTGCGTCACATCACCTAGTGTCGTTCGAATCGATTCCCGATGTTGGAAGTAGAACTTACCCTTCGAGAGCAAATAATACAGAACAGCCCCCATCGCATAAATATCCGTTCGCTGATCCGTCTGCCTGCGCTCGAACTGTTCCGGTGCCGCGAATGCGACCGTCCCCATTTGAACTGTATCCGCGAATTTATCTTGGTCGTACGCGCGGGCAATCCCGAAATCGATTAACCGAATATTGTCGAATTCATCGATCATCATGTTCGAAGGCTTCAAATCCCGGAATATGATCGGCTTCGGTTGCTGATGCAGGTAGTCCAAAATATCGCATAATTGCAACATATACTTGAAAATTCGATGCCTTGGCAACTGATTCGCCGCCGCTTGGAATATCTCTTGGAGCGTTCGTCCTTGGATGAACTCCATTACGAGATAACAGCGACCCTCTGAATCCGGCTCGAAATAATCCGCAATCTGAGGAATATAAGGATGCGACAGACGCGATAGCAACTGAGCTTCCTCTAAAAACATCTCGGCCCCTTGATGCCGCATCATTTCTTTCATAGCCCACGCTTTGTTATTCAGCTTCGTATCATGGACCAGATATACTGCCCCCATACCTCCTTTGGCTATAAGCGTCTCTACCCGGTATCGATTCTCCAATATGGTTCCAGGTTGTAGCACGATCTCTCACCGCCCTTGTTCTCATCCATTCACCTTGTGTTCTACCACACTTCCTCCACCCTATAACCGTTTGAAAGAAATGATATCTTCCAGAACTCCACCATATCGTCGCCAAGCGCGACTTTGATGCCCCGTCTTACTTTGATTGGTATGTGCGTAAGTTCTTTGCGCAGCAGTACACCCTGATCCTCGTAGGTCAGAACGCTCCACGTTCGCACTCTGTATTTGCGCGTACCGAACATTTTGGGCGGATTCTTATATATTGATTCCAATATCTCGTTGCACAGCGTGCTCGTTGCATATTGACTAAAATAGCTAATTTCAATAGACTCATGAGTGAGAATATAAGCATCGTCTGCCCGCTCTAGAAAATCATATAAATCCGAAGAAATATGATCTGGAATTGACTTTCTTCGACTTCGAGCCAGTATAGAGAGCAGAGCTAGACATCCAACGAGCACCGTCAAAAGAAAGGCCATTGAATAGTAGGTCATTCTATCACCGCTTATCCGTTGTAATGATTCATCCCGATCTTGATCAACCCGACGAAGGAGCTGCATCATGAAAACCAAAGAAATTACCGCCGCACAATTCTCTGCGGCATTCGGCACGGATCGTATTGTACCCGGTTCATTTTCTTATTTCTTCTGCGATAATGGTATCGGAATCATCCGCGACAATCATCGAAAATCCATCGAAATCGTCACGAATGATGCTTCGGTTCCGACAGACATTTCATATGAGGAAGAACTGGTTCTCCTAAGCCTGGTCTGCGGCGAATTCCAGGAAGAGATTGTTATTCCCGCTCAAGATACGCTGGAAGACTATGAGACAAGGGAGAAGCATAGCCGTCGACCGCTCTATGCCATGTGGATCGGATACGCATTATTCGTCGCAATCTGCATCCTCGTCCTCCTCCTCGTATATCGTTAGATTCATTTCTTCAATCGAGCGATCCATGCTTGCTCAGCTTTCATCGCAGAGGATCCCCTTCTCATTTTCTGCGAATATTGCACCGCCCCTGCAAGCCTCCCATCAATGAATTGACTCGTTGCACCGAGAGACTCCATTAACGCTTCAACCGCTCGATTGATGCATGCTGTACCCTCTTTCATCGTGCGCCCTTCCTCATTGGATAGGTCGAGATGCAGGGAATCTTCATGCAATTTCATTAACTTCTTATGGATCCCTTGAATACTTTTATTTGCTTTGTCCTCGAACTGGCGACTAGCCACATAGAGCGTCTCGAGCTGCACGGGGTCGAGTAGATTCGTCTTACCGCCCATAGGCCGCGTCCTCCTTATTCAACTGAACTAGAACAGGGTCTCCCGTAGGATTTTCAATCATCTGCTGAACTTGGTCGACAACAACAGCTAGTTCCGCAATTTCACCTTGCATCTGTTCATACTTCTCTTCTAGAATCTTAATGAATGTCAAATCGCTAGATTCCGCTGCATTGTGATAGACTTCAATCAACGCCGTTACCTCACCATGAAGGGTCTCTAATTCATCCGCGATCTTAACCATTACTTCACGAGGATGCTCGTAACTCTCTGTATCTGAAATCATGCTCTCCTCCTTACTTGCTTGTCCCCCGCAACTTAACGTTTATGCTAGAGTAGCAGCTGTTTCGTTGCTATACGCTCCTCTTGGGTCGATGCCGCTGGTTTCATGGCCGCTTCTACGAGATGCTCTCGCTTAGCCTTTGCCATCATCGATGTCTCGATCGGTTCTACATTCACCATAGGCCGATGCTTAGGTATTGCATCTCTGACAATCGGTTGCTGCTGCAATTGTTGTTCTATACAGTCCTGCGCTCCCCTCTCGCTGTTCGCAGGCTCTACTTGTCCCTTTTGATCAGTCACGCTTCGATACTTCGGGGCAGCCTGATAGCGTTCTTCATAAGGGATGGCAGATAGGAAGAATCGATCCCATGCCATCTCATATTCTTCTTTTGCGGTGAGGGAGAAGGATACGCTCTTCCGAATCTCTTGCGGTTTCAGAATGAAATTCCTCACGCTGATCATGGCCGTAATGGCATGCAACACTCCACAGCAAATCTCAATATTTCGTTCTAATGCTCCGTCTACCAACCTTAGATAAGGGGCAAGAATGTGCAGCGGTCTTGGCGCTTGCTGGTAAAACCATTCGACAATCTCCTGGTTCACGCTCGTTCCACCCACCAACTCCATCAAATGCTCCAAATCCGCATACCGATCAGCTAGAATAACTGCTTGGTCATACACATCGCGATGAACATAATAGTATCGGTCCTCTTTGTGAAGAACGAGCGTATTGATGGTCACCGGTATATATCGTTCCTTCGAACAGACGATCATTCGATGTTACCTCCGTCCTTATTACTCCTGTGTTATGAATATGCCCGGGTCCACTGCTTCTCCGCGAATGAACAAGCCCAAATGCAAATGCGGCCCCGTCGTCTGGGCTCCCGTATTGCCAGATTTCGCAATTTCATCGTATTGTGCAACTTTCTGCCCCGGAACAACCTCTAAACTCGATAAGTGCCCATATAGTGTTGTAATACCATGTCCATGATTGATCTTGACATAGTTGCCGATCGCGTAGTTGCTCGAAGCTTCTTCTACGACGCCGTGAAATGCCGATAGCACTGCCGTCCCCTCTGGAGCGCTGAAGTCCATGCCTTTATGAAATGTCATCGCTTCGCGCGTCACTGGATCAAGCCGTACTCCGAAAGGCGATGTCATGACGCCCGGAATCTCGAGCGGCGATTTGAATGTCGTTACCTCTCCCAATTCCGGGTACGTCGTAGCTTGTCTCACCCTCTCGCGCTGCTGCTCGACCTTGTTCTCCAAGCTCTTCAGCTCTTGCTCGCCTTGTGCCATATCTTGTGCCGGGACTTCATACGTGTGCACATATTGCGCAACCCAATCTTTGCGCAGCTGCTGCTTCGCCTTCAGATCATTCGAAATGGAGCGATACTTCGCATCCAGCGCCAGTATATCCTCCACCTCTTGATCCTTACTCTGTTCCATAGCGGTTATCGTCTCATTCAACGTATCTGATAAGGCGTATAGTTCTAGATCCATCTCTTTCAGCATGCTCTGTTGATTCGCATCATGCAGCCCAGCGGCCACAGCCAGCATCGCATTCGCGTTCACTTGATACGCTGCCGCATGATACGCCTCTTCCATCTTATTCAGCTTCTTTCCTTCCACGGCAGCATCACTTACCGCAACGCCATACATCCGCAACAAAACAGAGGCATCTTCTGCATAGATCGTTGAACTGGATAGTAGAAACATAGCAAGTGCTAATCGAATGACTCTATTCATAAATGCCTCCTGTATTTATTATTTTGTGATTTTTATATCCCAATAGTCTTTTGTTGTGTAATCGTCCTCATATAAAATTCGATACGCGTCTTTTTCTGAAACATTTAAATAGAAGTATCCCTCGTAAGTTTGGTTTTTTTGTAAATCTACCATCGTGACTAAATTAGATTCGAAATATTCTCCCAGGTTCCCTGTAGCCGCACCGATATAATTCTCCCCAAGTTCTAAATCACCAGCCTCATATGCTGATAACCTCCAAATACTTCCATTAATATCTTTATTAGGAATTATCTTTCCTTTAATCACAAGATAACGTCCTAGAACCGGCTTCACCCATTCTCCATTCGCCATCTTTAAACGTTCATAAACTTGACCTTCTTCCATCGTTATTTCTACACTTCCTATTTTCTTCGTTTTTTCCCCTATAATCTCAATTTTCCCAAGTGAATCATTATGTTGCTTGTCATCCTTACTCTCATTCTTCTCCGTTTGTTGTTCCGTGTTTGTTGCAACAGCAGAATTATTTCCTTCGTTTTGTGTCGTTTCCCCTTTACTTCCACATCCACTTACAACCAAACCAAAAACTAATGCCATTATTATGACTTTCCATGTTTTTTTCATTTGCAACCTCCGAATTTAGTTTTTTGATTGAACTAATACGACATCGCACGATCGCCATGTGTATAGATATACCGATTTCCTTCAACTCTTCCATTCATTTGAACCGTCGTATTCATTGCCCGCATGATTCCAGGTAAAAACCATAACCTCAATGAAAACTCTGCATTACCTTTTACATAGGTCAGATGTTCTCTTAAATCCTTTTTCGTATTAAACTGGATTAATGCTTGCATTCTCGATAATTTCTTCTCTTCATTGCTATGTAGAAGTAGGAATAGTCGTAAATAATCTTTATAATCCAACAAAATTTCTTTTAAAATTGGCAACCCAATAATTTCCACATTTTTTCCTTGTAAAAACAGGCCTATATCTTTTACTGCTTTAACAACCCCATACGCAATCGCAGCTATCATAACTAATATTGGATGCCCCAGAGCTCTTACCTCTCGATCCATAAACCCTTCCAACGTCCTCAGCGCCAAGCGGAACAAAAACAACTCTCCATACGCCGCACTTATATTCCCTCCCGGTGTATCCAGACCATACACGATATATTCCAGTTCCGATCCTTTCACGCTCATCATCTTCGTGAACTCAGCTGCGATCTTATCCATATCGGGTTTTGGCGATGCAAGTATCGGGCCAAAGTTCGGCTTGAAGCTGTTAAACCGCTGCACAGCATATTCATTCACATAGAGTTCATTGCGCATCGTCATTAAGAAGTTGCTCAAGCCTTCGAACAGCTTGTCCATTGCTCCCATCGCGGATTCCGCGGAATCTTCCATATCGTCCGTGATTGGGATGTTCGACTCGCCTGACTTGCCTCCCCCCACCCCGCCGGACGCGAGATAACTCTGATAGAATCCATCCAACTTGACATAATCCTCACGTGCTGTCTCAATCCCTTTCACCATCTTAATGATCGTGAACATATCCTTCATACCGAACTCGCCTTGCTTCTCCAGCGAAGGCGCACTCCCGTCACTTCCATCCTGCTGCTGACTCTGCTTGGTTCTCGCTTGATAGACTTCGTTATCCTTCCGACGCTTCTCTTCTTCCGGATAATTGTTCGGATTGCCATGTTGCACAATCTCTCCATTCACCGCTTCATGCTTCGCATGCGTGCCGCCTGTCAACCCTTGCACGGGTGATACTCCCGGCAGATTCGTCGTCCGATGATAGACCGTAGGCATCATACTCTGAAGCTGACTTATGCCCGCCTTCGTCTCCATCAATTGACGCTGTTCCGCGGCCAATTCCCGCTCAATCCGTTCAAAATAGCTATCTGGCAGAATTAACGCTTCCAGCTCTTTTACGACTTTATCCAGCTGCTCTTCAACAGCGCCTAACTGTGGATCCGTAGATGTTGTACCCTCCGTCTCAGGTGCATTCGACACTTTTTCATAATTCTGCTGCTGCGTATCTTGCTTGGCCTTCTCCCATGCCGCCTTCATCTCTTGATTCGACTGCTTCGCACTCTCGATTGCCTCTTTCATCGTCGCATAGCTTTTCTCCATGTCCTTCACAGTCTTAAGCGCATGATTCATGGTCTGATGCAGACCGGATAGATATGGATTAATGACGGCAAGATTCCGGCTGATCTTCGCATCCAGCTCGCTGATCTTCTGATCCAAATAGCTAATCTGGCCCGAGAGCAATTCAATTTGCCTGTCTAACGATGACGTATCGACAGATTGACCGGGTTGCGCGCTGGCGATCCGAGCGCTTCGCTCTGACTCTAGAGAGGACCTCTCCGTTTGTTTGCTCGACCGAGTACCATCAAGCCGGTCACGTTCATAATCCATGGACTGCGTATCTATGTACTGGCTATGAATCGTGCTATACTGCCCGCCTGCTTGCCGAATCTTACTGATGTCGGTTAGCAATGAACTGCTCTTACCGAGCAGTCCCTGACGCTCTTTCCAAAAGTCTTCCAACTTCTTCTCCCGCTTCGTATAATGCTTCTTCATCTTCTTCGCCGATTTTGTCGCAGCCGATGCAGTCTTCAACACCTTTGCGAGCGGCTTGAATTTGTCCAGCATATTCAGCGTAATCTCGATCGGCGCTTTATACTTCATGTCTTCTAAAATCTGCTGCTGCAAAATCACATGCTTGCCTAAGTCACCCGTCGTCTGCATCTGTGCTGAGCCTCGCAGCAGTTCCGGCGTAATGAGTTGGAATCCACCGTCTTCCGGCTTATTCAAGTTCTCTTCGATGATCTGCTCGAACAGTTCTTTCACCTCGGACTCTTTCACACCGAATAGACCATACTTTCCTTGCAGCTCCTGATCGAACGCAGCTAACACCGAACGCACCGCTGCTTGCACGGCCGCATCCGTCTGACGCTTCGAAGCCTGAATTCTGGCATAATCGATCAGCACCGCATTGAAGAAGAAAATGATCGCAATGATCGAAATGAGGAAGATCGATACCGTTCCTCGTGTATTTCGTATGAACTTTCGCATCTGACACGCTCTTTTCTTTATAAGCCTTATTCCTACTTTTTCAATTCATATTCCGTATCAAAATAGTATCCTGCTAGCGCTGCCTCCTTCGCCGTGGAATAAATATTCTCAATTACAATGCCGTTCACGGGATCGACTTCCGTACTGACAGGCGCTTTATCCGCAAACGCATAATATTTCATTCCGTTTCTCGTATAGCCCAGCACCATCCGGGCACGATCAATCTTCGAACCTCCAATACTGAACCCGCTTATCGGTTTCGAGGTCGTTAACGTAACATTCTGCACAAGGACGAGAAGACTCGGGCCTTCGATGGGATTAACTCCGCTAAAGGTTGTTACTGATTTGGAATGTAGAAGAAATTCTTCCAATACGGGTTAATCGTATTCGTCTCGTTAATCTGATAGGCCATATCATTGGAAATGTTATTGTTAATAATCTTCCGCGCTTCACCTCTCGAAAGACTTCCGGTTGAGGTAGGCGGCAACCCTTGGATTTTCGCAAGGGTGCTATCTGTTAAGGCGAGCGACTCCTCCATCCCCATATTCAATCCATAACTCGTCCCCCCATAGGTATAGAGATAAGGGATTTTCATCCCGAACACCAAATCCCACTCCACTCCATTTGCAGGTGTCTCCGGGTAATTCCCTGCTTCATTCGTCACCAATTGGTGTGAAGCAAGATAATACCCATCATACGCAGCTACCGCTGCAACGGGGATATAGTCCTTAATCGATGCTTTATTCTCTGCTGATGGATACATATCGTAATTGAATGCGAATACATCCAAAAAAGTATCTAAGGCAAGGGCCGGATTTACAGTCACAGCCTTCTGCTTCGTATAATCCATTTCCAAGTTCCCTGTATTCAACATCGCCATCGCTCCAGCATCCGTCGCATAATCAATCGCATAAGATAGCTTCAAGCGCTCAATCTCATCTTTCTCTTGAGAAACATACTTCATATAACCGAGTAACAATGCAGCAATGAACAAGATTGCAACGATGTTCACGATTCCAAAATGACGACTCATCTGCCACCTACTTCCTCACCATGCCTGCTAAGGTCTGCTCGAATTTCGGCGGAGTAAGATGCAATATTCGGTATTGAAGACGCTGTCCACCGGTATAATCGATCGCTTTGACCGTCACTTTGATAATATCGCCTTGATTCCACTTACTTAAGTCATCATTCAGCACATAAGACGTATACGTTCCTTGCTTACCATCAGGATTGACGACTTTCATATATCGCTTCACTGTCGCATCCATCGTCATGCCATAAGAGGAGATCCCTAGGTAGAAATCCGCAAGATCTGCATCGGATAGGCGCCCATTATCTGTTACCTTATCGATGAAATTCGTCATTTCATTCAATATGCTTCGATTCATGGTTAGATCCTTGCCCATCGATTTGATAATTAACGGCCCCCCTACCAATATTACAAACGCTAATAATACCCCCAATATTTTATTGAATATGTCTGTCATGCTTCCAACCTCTCTCTATGCCCGAGCTAATCTGGATTCTTCGATTGCGAACAGCATATCTTTCATCAGCACGCCGTAATAGATTGAGACATGACCAGCCTCATCCCGATACTTCATCAGCGATACGATCTTCCCCCTCGCTCCTTTCTTGAGCGAACCATACATATTCGTCTTATACTGATCCTTCGGGTCTAAATACTCGAAGATTAGTTCTGCAGCTTGTCCACGCGCGCATGTCGGAACCGCGACCAGGACGGTCATCCCTTTCCGGTACAGGGGAATGTGTATACCAAATAATCTCATGTTATAACCTCCTTAACGATGAATCTCCCAGAATCTCATCCCAGTCCCTGATGGGTCTGATCGTGGCCCCGCAAAGAGTGAGAGTTGTACTGGTGTCGACAGCGGAAGTAGTGACCTTGCTTCCTGCAGCATGAGTTCTTTATTCGTGAAAAAAGCATCATCAATCGGAAACTCCTGTGGCGTTCCCGTCATATTCAGACGTATCTTCCTCGGTTCCGGTGTATATCGATCTGCTACAACGAGCATCATCAAGGCGTCATTCGTCGTCAACACTCGTGCTGTCGGGATGATCTCGCTCTCCGTCTCCAGCGCGGTCTTCTCAATCTGAACGCCGAAACCACCCACATGCCCTTGGAATAACGGAACCGCGCAATAGATCATAATAGGCGTAAAGATCGCGAGTGCCATAATCAATGTCATGAGATCAAACGCATCATCTGCTTCATTCATCGACTATTCCTCCTTAACGATGACATCATAAGCATCCAGTTTCTTGTCCGCACCAATGACCGTTAACCTTATTTTCTTAGAGAACATCGAAGCCAGATCTTCGATCTTCGTCACATTAATACCGTAAGCATTGCCTGACAGCGACTTCACGGCATTCGCATTCTTCTCGAGCATCACGAAGGCCGATGCGGCGGGAATCGGTCCGTGCTGAGCCGTATTGATTAATTCCGTTGCGAACGTCTCTGCTTGAATCTCTGCTACACTTGTAACAGCTTCGCGGCTGAATCCTTGACTCATCGCCCAGAATAAGCTGATCATGCCGACGATTACGGCGACCACGATGAGCGTGATCATGACATGGATACTATTGCTGACTTCATTATCCATAGACTGCTAATTCCTCCTAAACTCAATTCGGATGAGCGCTCGGTTCAGATCGTATTCCAGATGAGCCTGGTACGTTGCAGTTACACCCTCGAAGAGTTCCGTCAGATATAGCGTTGTGAACTTATCTGCCGGCGTATCTTGCGTCCACTTTAGAGCAAAGTTCACGTCAGATCCTGGGGAAGTATCAACCCATATGGCTGGCATACCTCGCGATTCTCCGATCGCAGTGATGATATCCTGTGAGTACACCATCGTCCCATTGAACTGGCTATACTGACGATACTCCTTCACAATGGCTACTGCATTATCATCCTCTTGCATAATTCCAGCACCATTTCTAGCTAATGCTCCTAACACGACGATGAAACCAAGAACCAATGCTGCCGTCATCGCACTAATGCTCGCCCAAATGGCGGCCGGCCACTCATTCATAACATCCCCTCCTTTGTTTCTTACTCTATGAGAATCCGCGAAGGCATCGCATGCATTTCGCGGATCTTAACAGTATAAAAAATGATATTATTGCTGCGTGAAACAAACTCCCACGATTGTCCCCGTGTTATCTTTAATCAGTTCAGCCATAAATTTCGCAGTAGGACGTACGAATGTCGCTTTCCCCGTCTCGGATAATGGAATGTATACCATGTTATACTTCATACTGCCTTGTCCCGCGATATCCTTCGTATAATAGGAGACACCGTTTGCTTTCGTGAAAGAATCTGTCAAGAATGTCGTTTCACTCGTTCCTGACAGCAAGGCGCCATAGTTATATCCTGCATCTTTATTGCTCGTAGCCATTGCTTTCGTACGTGTCACCATCGCAACCGGTCTACCCTCAAACAATTTAATCGCCGATACCACCTGTGTACCAGATAGAATTTTCTGGTCGTAGTCATCAAACTGTGCCAATGCCATGGAATCCATGGAGTTCTGCACCGTCGTAATTCCCTGATTCGTCGTCCCCCGCGTAAAACCTAGAATGACAAAAATAACCGAAATAATAACCCCAATGACAATTAACGCAATCGCTATTCGTGCGCCTGATCCCAATTCGCCTTCCATTGATTATTCACTCCTCAAATTTGGTTGATAATTGATGCTAGGCATCTTTACTGACAAACCCCTATGATATACATGTTCATCGAACAAACTGCGCTGCGCGCCTCACCCCCTTTCTTGCGACTCTAGCTCTTCCCCTCGTGCTACGTGACATGCTTCAACGCCGCCATGAATTCCTTGAACCCGAGAATCCCGAGCGGGACGAGAATGTAGAGAATTGCGGTAAGCACGAGCGGCGCCATCGCCAGCGGACTCACCATCGACCGTTTCTTATTAAGGGTCGCATTCTGCGAAATCTCGCGAATCCGCATAACATGATCCCGCTCTGTCACAAGATCACTGAACGCTTCTGCGAGCGAAATTTGATGAATCGTCAGAATCAGCTTATCGACTAACCGTTTGAATCCTGGCAAAATCGCTTTGGCTTTTAACCGATTGAGTGCCAAGTCAGGATTCGAAGGATATTCATGATAAGCATCCAGAATCGCGTTCTTATGTACGCGGCTTTGCCGTTCCAGCCAGTACAATGTATCCAGCGTATCTGTCGATGTATTCATGAGAATCGAGATAATCGTCTGCAGCTGCAGCACATCTTCCTCACTCTCTGTCTTGAGCAGCCATGCCCTCCCCCGAAGCATCAATTCGGGAACCTTGTATGCGATCAGACCGACAAAGAATGCAATAACAACCATCCACCATTTGAAATAAGTATTGTAGTAACTCGTATATTTCTCTTGCAGACGCTTCACTTGTGCATCTTGGTCAAATGCCGGCAGCTTAGGCAATCTAGCCTTTACCAGTTCCTTCGTCCTACTCTCGCTTAACATGACTGGCTCCGCCAAATACTGCCGATCCATTTCTTCCCGAATCCGAATATCCTTTGCCGTCAACTGCTCACCGCCAACGAGAGAAACTTCACGTACGTTGTTATAGACGAATTCCTTCCCGAGATTAACGGCGAAGAACATGCAGACTATCGTGATGACGAACGCCAAGACCGAGTACAGAATCTTGCTCGCATACAGATGCTTCAAGTCCGTCATACTCAGCGCGCCTTTAATGACTCGGAGCTTCCTTGCCTTCTTGAACTGCTTCTTCGGCATAATGTCCCGAACGATCTTCGCGTACCACTCTTTCCGAAGAAGATATAGCACAATGCGATTACGATCATCCTTCTTCACGGAGACTGCGCTATTCACCTTCACGATCACCGTGTAACCAATAATCGAGGCGAGTAGAATGACTATACGGAAAATATAACCGAGCACACCATTGTAGATCACAGATGTACCAGGAATGATTGAACTGAAGAAGCTCTCGATAATACCGATTGCCGCAAGCGGGGCCACCGGCAAATATTCGAGCATTCCGAATCGTGCCTTCTGCAGCGAAATCCGGCGGATCTCCAAATTCACTTCATCCGACATCATCCCCATTGCTTGCAAGAAGTTAGAAGAACCATCGCGCAGCTTGGTATCACCGGAATTGTTCAAGATGTAACATACGCCTGCCAGCGTACATAACAGCTTGAACGGCGTCGTCTCATAGAATTCATCCAATCGTTTGCGCCCATTTACATCTGTAAGAATGGCATGAATCTCCTCGAACGCACGGTGAAGCTCTGAGCCTGTTTCCGTCTCCGCCACGGCTTCCGGAATCGAGTTCAGCCGCAAATAATTTTGCCGAAGCGAGGATAAAGACATCGAGAGCTGCTTCAAGAGCTTGAAATGCACGCTGTCAACCTGCTTGTCCACCAATACCGTATTCAGAATGATGGCATACATCACAACGAGCAGCGTAGAGAATAAATCCTTGAAGATCAAAGCTCCAGCAAGAACTAGTGCGATAGATGAGACAGTTGCAATAAGATATGAACGAACCGAATACACTTTAATCTCTTGGTTCGTGTAGACGGACAGCTCCGCGATCTTCGTCTTCACCTTCCTGTAGCTTCCACGTGTCAAGAAGAACTCGTCCAAGAACTTGCTTAACCGATAATAGGTAGATAACGATATGATTCCTTTCCGTTTCGGTGCGTTCAGCTTCCGCCGAGCCATGGAGCGTTTGCGATCCGAGACGATAATCATCGTGATACCGACAGTCGCAGTCAGGATAATCCCAATAAGTAGAAAGATCATAGTGACTATAACCTCCAATTATCGAGAATGAATTTCTTGAAATCCTTCACGTGATCTAACGGCATCACATCCAGCATCTTCTTCGTTAACTCCGTCGTGAACCAGTCATAAGTCTCGTAAGTGTTCGTATCCAAGTTGTACTTAAGAATATCCCTTGTCGTGAACGTCTTGCGATCCGTCTGTCGCGTATAATATTCCTTCGTAATTTCATTCATGGAATGTACCGGATCACCCTTATCGTAATCCGGATAAGGCACGCTCACGTCTAGTTTCACGATCTCAGAGATTCGCTCGATGTATCTTCGTCCATCCGTCGTATAATTCAGGTGAATATCCACGCGGATGACATCGATGACCTGTTGCTCTGCGGTAATCATATTTCCTGAGAATCCCCCAGCATTGACGAGAGAGTTCCGAATCGCATAGACCAATTGCTCAGCCAAGTTCGCATGATGCGAGAATATCGTAAAGATCGAGGCAACTTGTCCCATTTGGATCATTCGCGCCGCAATTGGATCCGTTGCAACCTCCCCGACAATCGAGACGGCAGCATCCGATTTCTTCAAAGCATCTTGCAATTCCGAAGCCGATACATACTCCGTCTCTTGAACGGATAGGATGTTCCGCTCCGGATACAATTCCCGAAGGTACATCTCGGGAGCCATCTCCAACACGCGGACAGTATACCTTGGATCGATATATTTGACTGCGGCGGTCATCATTACAGTCTTCCCGGCTCCCTGTCGCCCCGTGAACCCACAGGTCACTTGTCCCATCATGAGGTATTGCACCAATTGAATCGCGAGAAATGCTTTATTGACGTAGGGCTTATCAATCAATGCCGGCAAGGATGAATCGCTTAGCGTGAATTTACGAACGAAAACAGCCCAATACTCAGCAGCTGGCGGTCTTAATGCCAATACCCTGGACTTATCGTACATGGTATTAACAAGATATCCACGCTTCTCCGTTAGTGGGCCGGGGTTATTATAACGACATAAGAGTTGTACGATTCGTCTCAGTTCTTCTTCTGAGTTAAAGTTCAAGAATCTTAGATGAATGTACTTACCGTTAAAATATAACCAAACAGACCTAGGAGCCTTCATTATTTTCTTCTCTTTGTTCAGGAGTGCACTTAGAATGGAACCCGATGTACCACAGTTAAATCCGTTAATATTCATCTCGCGCAATGTATCGATAATGCCGAACCCTTTATATTTCTGATAAATGATAATGGACAAAATATCGAGCATGACGGGATATGTTAATTCGAAATTTTTCTCAGCGTAAATTTCATCGATATCTTCATTCGTTATCAAGTAGGATGCCTGCGACTTGTCTTCGATCTCGAAACGTTCACGATCCAGATTGTACTCCTGAATCATCTCGGATAAGGCATCCTTGCCGAACTGCTTCTTATAGAAGTACATCAAAATCTCGAACTTGATCCGGGGTTCCATATAGTTCGCATGGAAATCATAGACTTCCAGTACCTCTTCCTCTGTCTTCAAGGTATCAGAGATAATACTGCGAATCAGATCCTGTACAATCAGCTTCGCAGAATCAATCCCATAGACACAGTTGCGCATCGCATCTAGAATTCTTGCCCTCCGCTTATACATGGATTCGAATTCTTCATCTGCAAGACCCGAGAAATTCTCGTCTTTCACCAGATCGGCTAAGCTATATTTCACGATATCCAGCAATTTATCGAGCGTAAGTTTATCGGATAGTTCAACATCCGGCGTCTCACGCTTCGCCCGCAAATACAGAGCCCCGACCAAGACTAAAATACATAGCGAGGTAACGACGATGAGCACAGCATTTAAATCCATCCGTCTTCTCCTCCCTATTCCTGCGGCCAGGTTGTTCGACGACCTAAGTTCGCGAGTACCGTCATGACGCATTCTTTGAGATCATTGTTCAGTTCAACGACTCTCGGATCTTTCGCTAGAATGTAGGGGAGGATCGTCTGCAGCTTCCCCATGTTGCTCGTCCGGCGAATGAATGCGTTATAGCTGATCTTGGCGCAACGACGATGTCTTAAGCGCATGCGCTTCGTCGTATCTCGGAAAGCTTCGACGTAAGGATCATATTGGTTGAAGATGTAGATCAGGCCTTTATGATTCAGTTCCTTCATGACGCCTGCTGACTCCCAATCCTTCAGTCTGTCCCCTACATCCTTCGATTGGGTGAGTACCATGACGATTAAATCTGAATTCTCTAGAACAGACTTCGTAATCTCATCATAGATTTCCGTTACGACGTCCGTAATGATGATTTCGTGATTTAAGTTCTCCATGACGAACTTGAACAGTTTCGCATTATCTTCGTCCGAGATCGTCTCTGACGCTGTATCGATAATCTGCAAGTTCGGTACGCCAGGTACTTTCAGGCAATAGTCTTGAATCTCATCACCTGATATTGCACTGGCCTCCAACAGCTTAATGACTTGCGTAAGGTTGCGCGTCCTATCTTCAATTGCCTTCAATCCGAGGAAGCTGGAAATCGATTTATTATCGTTCCCCGCGTACGTTAAGCAAGTTGTCAACTGTTGCGTCTGAGCGATCGCTAACGCGAGCAGGACACTAACTGTCGTCCCGCCTTGCTTGCGGTCCGGCGTAATAACCGATATTCTCATTTATCCCACCTCCTTGTCAGCAGCTTGAATGCCGTTTTGCTCGTCATCTTGAGGCTCGGAGCAATCAGCTTCGCAAGTCCTTTGTTCAAGTCATTCGACGGCATCGGGGCAAGGATATGAAACGCTTCGAACTCTTCGACCCGCTTCCAGATCAGCGAGATCGGAGATACATTAATCGCCCCTTTCTCTCTTCTACCGTCGTAAGTCATCTTAATCGTGTGGTAATCGCCGATAAGATCTAGGATTGATTGTTCTTCCTCCCCTGGAGGATAGCTCTTCACGTATATCACGAGCGATAAATTCTCAGGGATCGTATCCTGCAGATCATAGATAATGTGTTCGAAATCATCTACCGTATAGCCAATCTCTTCGAAAATCTCGTCCGGCGATGCATCCGATACCGCAATCATGATATTCACCATATGCCCTTGCGATTCGCCATGCTCCAAGAGTCTCTTGTAATGCCGATGATTGCTGAACAACGCTACATCTCCCGTTGCTTGCAGCAATTTCATCAGAGCGTAGATGACAGGTCTTTTGTCTGTATGACCGTATACGCCGATTTGCATTACTCAACAACACCTTTCTCAATATTTAAAGTCGGCGCTTCCGTCGGAGCATTATTCGGAGTTGTATCTGAACTCGATGGAGTAGGCGTCGGAGCAGGCGTTGGGGCTGTTTCCGTTGCCGCTTCCGATCCGCCTGGATTCGCCAGTTCCTCCGCGTCTTTCCGAGCTTTCTCCTCGCTCTTCAATTGATTCGCTCCGCCGTCAACCTTCCCCTCAATCTCCTTGCGACCTGACGAGATATCTTGTCCCGCCTCTGGACTTACCCTCGAAATGCCGGCATCGATCATGCTCCGGGTGGAGTTATTCAGATCTGTGTTGATTTTAGATATAATGTTCGGATCCGCGACCATAATAGCTAGAATGTTCTTCGGCACTGCATAGTACTGAGTTGCTTCTTTCTGAATGCCCGGTTCCACGTACTTCGCCAAGTATAAGGATGATCCGTTCTTCTTCTGCAAGAAATAATCAATGAGAGAAGCTTGATACATATGAATTTCCTTCTCATCCATTTTGAATTTAATCGTCTTGTCATGAATCGCCTCAACTCGCTTATGTGTCAAGACAATGTAATCTTCGCCAAGCGGATACACGATTCGGAAATCAACGTAATCCCCAACTTTTAGTCCGATTGGCATGACATTTGCGACGACATCATATTCCCGCGTCGTATCATCGAGATTATCTTCCATTACCATGTCTTTACTAAGCACTGTACCTGGAGTAAGACCGATTCTGTAATACTTCCCGATAATCGACTCCGCATCGAGCACATAACTTTGATTCACGAGCGACTCCGGAAGCTGACGAAGTTCCAGGTCAGTCTCAGCGACTTCTTTACCTGGATATAAACCTTGCACACCATCTTTGATGGTCCAAATTCCTACCATAGGGCCCATTCTGTCAATCGTTGCTTGCAATGTAGCGATTTCTTGGTTGTACGATGCGGTAAGTTTTTCTTGCTTCGGCCCCCAAATCAGGAAATATTGCCCCACATTCGTCCCAATAAAGACAATCGCGATACCCGCAACGATCGTAATGGTCCGCCAATTCCACTCAATATTCATGGACTCTGTTCCCCCGCTGATAAGTCATTTTGTATAAATCGATCTACTTTACGAAAGCTTTGGAATCCGGAAGTTCCCGCTTGACGTCATCGAATACCTTCATCATGCGTTCAAGAATAATTACTCTGGCCATCCGCCCATTCTTTCTTAAATACATATCCATAGAACGATGATCATTGTAGCTTCCTATGAGCTCCCAACCGTCATACAACAACGTGTCAATATATTTCGAGCTCTGTTCAATTGTCGCTGTATATGTATAAGGAATCGACCTCTCCATTCCAATCTGGAGACTTACCGGGTCTATCACCATCTGATTCGCTAAATAAGTGAAATTATTAATCGCAGTAGTTCCCTTTACTCTATGCATAGCCGGGAATACTTCCCCAGTTGCTTTTCTTAGTGGTTCAATCGATTGTTTGACCAAATCCTCCATATAGACGGTATCCCCCATCACATAACTCACGAAGTGCTCTTGGGCCGTCATCGCTTCCTTTACGATCATCTTGGAAGTAACTTGATCTTCACTAGCCGTCACTTGCTGGGATTCCCACACATAAATAAATAAAAATACAAGCGATAGTGAGCAGCTTAACATGGCTATCGCTGCTTTCTTATTCAAACTGTTTCACCGCTTCCCCGTTATAAGTCAGTTTCACGTTGCCAGCTTCGTCCGTGCTTAATACAATTCCGAGCTTGCGCAAGTTCTGAACCGCCTCTTGCAAGGTTTCATCCATCTGAATGTTGAAATTCATCTTGCCATAGAACACTTCCAGAACATCACCCTTCTTCTTAAAACCCACATCCTCGACGCTCTCTACGCCAATGTCATTTGTAACATCATGAACGAGACCGTCTCTGCCAACATAATTCTTCACGATACTTAATAGAGCAGGATCCAAGCCTTTCTGTTGCTGGCTCATCCATAGGAATCCACCAATCAATAATGCAATGAATCCGATTGTGAACATCGCTGTTCTTAACAATTTATCACCACCCTATCCATTCATCGTTCATGTGATGACTAACGCTAATTCTTGATCAAGTTTCGCCAAAATGAACGGCGGGATCGACCAACTACTTGCTCCCGCGCTTGCATAATGACGACACTGACATTATCCATCGCATCTCGCTTGCAGGCAGATGCAACTAATTGATCGCTTATATCCTGCAATGAATCGTATTGAGATTGATGGCATTGAATAAGCTCGACCAATTCATCGTCACGAAATATGGAATAAAACCCATCAGTGCATAACAAAAACATGTCATCATGCCGGATATCTCCACAATCGCGATAGATTTCCAAATCTTGATTAATTCCTAGACAATGGGTCAATACATGACGCATAGGGTGACCATTCATCTCTGTACGCGCTAACCGACCGGCTGCAACCTCTTGTCCGACCCATGAATGATCCTTCGTCAATTGTTGTAGATGAAATAGGTGTTGATGCTTACTAAGCATCCCTTGAGATGATAATTGATAGATTCTTGAATCGCCGGTATGATACACATAAAAACGAGACCGGTGTACAATCAAAACAGATAAAGTTGTTCCAGGTAACTTGCATTGCGTCGTTCTAACGCGACATAAGGATGCGTTAATTTGCGCGAATAACACTGCGATCTCCTCGTCGAATGCGCTTCGTGGGTTCGGAGCCTGAATCAATGCAGTGTAACGCAAGTCCCACCATAACCTCACTTGTTCTATGGCAAATTGACTCGCGTAATCCCCAGCACCGTACCCACCCATGCCATCTGCAATGACGGCCAGCACATCTTGATCACCTTCTTGGTTTCGCTCAATCCTCAGAAAACAGCGATCTTCATTAACCCTTTTATTGGGACCTTCATCTGTCGATAATCCGTACGCCCAGTCATGTCTTTTCAATCGCGCTACTCCGTTCTGAACACAAATTCCGTCGTGATGATCTTAATAACATCCCCATCTCGCAATACATAAGGTTGATTAGCCGTCATCGCTTCCCCGTTCAACACGCTTCCGTTCTTTGAATTCAGATCAATTGCATACCAATCGTTCTCTTCGCGCTTGATTTCAAGATGAACGCGCGATACTCCGGCAAGATCTTCAACATGTTGAACGGCAGTTCCATCCCGTCCAATTCGATAAGATGACATATGAATCACTTGCTGCATCACATGATCGCCTTTTCGAACTTCAAGAATCGGAGGTTTTTGACCATGCAATGGTGACATGCCTTGATCCAGCAACACCGTTTCTTGCGATGTATCTGCTCTAAGCAACGTTGTCTGCATCGATAAGTTCTGGTAATATTGCGGATCGATTGAATCCGGTTGCACCTTTCCTTCTTGAATATTTATTTTCTTCTCGAATTGGATCTGTTTGGGTTCCACATCCTCTGAATGGACAACTACGTTCTTGCCCTTCTTGGATACCTTCTTGCTAGGACGAGGCTGCTTCGAATTGATGCTCTCTCCTTGACCTTGAACCTTAGCACCGAACCATAAATGCCGAAACTTAACGAAGATATAGGCCGCATCGAACGTAAGCAGCGATAAGCCTAGGCAGATTAACATCATGCCTTCACGAGAATCATCCAAATACAATTTCAATAATATGGCATTCGTTAGAACCAGCAATAATATGAGAACGATCTTCCCCCGTTGTTGCAACGGTTCGTATGCTCGAACTTCTAGCAATGAACCCACCTCTTCTTGATTCATCGACTTAGACTTTGTTTGTGCTGCCGGCATTTCGCGAGCCGGAAGAGTCGTTCTCTTCACGCGAGCCTCCTCTTGTGTTGCAGCAAATTCACGCTCTGCGCTAGGATACGCGTTAACACCTTGACTCGGTACCGGACTAGACTGACGAACTGGGCTGCTGTAGGCTTCCTCATGAATCTCTTGAATATTATTCTTCAATAATTTCTTCAGATCGCTTATACGAAAGGCTTCAGATCGACAATAGTTCAGAATTCGTTGGAATCCTTCACCCTTCACTTCTCTTACATAGCCGATCAAGCTCATGGCTAAATCACGAATCTCTTCGGCAACCGTGCGTTTATTCGCTAATTCTTTCACAGGAAGATAGCAGAGATGCACATCTTGAATACTTGTTCCGATATAAATAAAATTCTCATGCAGAACATAATTCTGCTCCAGCAGCATGTAAGTCTTGTTATCTTCTAGCGCAGATACGATTTGGAAGAGCAATTCATAGTATTCGAGCAAGCGAATGGAAGAAGACGACAACACTTGTAGAAGTGGACGTTTAGAAGCAACATCATAGCGTAGCTGCGCAGATAAATTGAATTCTTCTATGCTCACGGGCAATAATTTCGGTATCGAATTCGATTGAAGCATTTGGACTTGAAGGTTCATAAGCGCCGAGCCACTCAATTGACCATCGTGACCGAACACAAGGACATTTCCTTGATCTTGCAACAACTCATATGTAATTCCATAAATCTGTTGATTCATGTGCAAGTTTCTACTCCCTTTTATCTTTTATTGAATGAAATAGTAACAAGTCGTTATTGCCGCTGGTAGAACCGCATACATGAATGGAAACCTCATGTTGTCTTCTTTAGCAATTTGCTGCACGGATTCTTTGCTGCGAAGCACAATCACACCGAGAAAATACTTCATTATTCGGCTGATTCGCTTCATAAATTCACGTCGGAACAGCAAAATGAACACGCCAATTAAGCCTGCATACAAAATGGCGTACATCATGCAGTACAACACATATTCAACGCCTGTAAGTGCACCGATCGCCGCGAATAACTTCACGTCTCCCGCTTCCATCGCTTTCAAGAAATATAAAATCAGTAGAATTGCGAATCCTATCACAGCCGCTAGGCATGCGTGCAGGAAACCGGTAACCCCTCCTTGATATCCGTGGTATGCCAAGCCGACTCCAGCACCGGCAACATTTAACACATTCGGAATTTTGCTATACCTTACATCCGTATAGAACGCAATCAGTATAAATACACCTAACAAATAGAACTCTATGGGCACGACTTAACGCCTCTCTTCGCTGTAGGACTAACTCGTACCAGACCATACCCGTTCCACAGCCTTCGATCTAATCTTAAAATCGTAAGATATAAATGGAACAATGAGGTGGACCGTATACTCGACATTAACGCCGAATTTAGGATGCTTATCCGTGAGATTCGGTAGTGTTAATTTAGTGATATTCAGATTTTTCTTATCGATAAGTCGCTCATCTACAAAACTCATAACGAATGGCCTTACCGCATTATTAACTGCACTATTGATGCGATCCTTCACTTGCTGCTCAACCCGCTTCGTATATTCTTCTAATGATTCGCTAGCCTCTTTAATCGGAGGAATTGCATCCTTCTTAACTTCTTCCTTCAATTCCTTCGTGGCAGCCGACAATATATGATCTTTCACGAAATCCGTCATAACTTGACTGATCATCGGGTCTAGCCCCTGTTGTTCCAGTTGCTGCTGTAATCCATTAACAATCGGATCCGTCACGAGACCATCAATCTTCGAATCAATAAATCCGCCAGCTTTCTCAACGCGTTTATCTGAACTCGTCGCCAGTTCATACACCTGCTGAACAGCTTCGCCAAGCGGAGACCCCTGAAATGCATTAAACGCGTAAGATATGGGATAAATATGTGTCGCAGCTTGCTTTGTCATTTCCGTCGTCGCATTTTGAAGTGCCATTTGCGTAATCGTAAGACGAATAATAGCGATCAACAAAATAACAAAAGCAAGAAATAAAGGGAGCACCATCGCCGCTTCCAACGTGATGCTACCGTTTTCATTTTTGCGGAACCACTTCATGCTCTCTCCTTTTCAGCCTTTATCCGATAACATTTATTTTTTCTTCTTAAGAATCGACATGATCGTCGTTTTGGAAGTCGTCACCATCTTCTTGCCTGCATACAATGCGAAATCCACACTTCGAATGAATTCGGCCGGCTCGGAAATGTATGAGCTCGCTTCCGCTTCAATCCTATCCTGCCTGAACAGTACCTTAATGAATTCGGGCATGCGCAGCGGATTCTCTAGGCGAACTGTTACAGTCCGTTTGTAGAAATCATTCTCGTACTGGATCGATCCAGTCACACCTGGAGGCAGTGTGCTCACGGCACGCTGCAGCTTGTAAGTAACCAAATCCCCGCCCCTAGCAGGCTGTGAACGATCCGTTCCTGTCACAGTCAGAATCTTTGGCGAGCCAACTCGCGAGAACTGAAAAGTCAGCACATCGAGCAGATTAAAATCGCTGAACCGCCAATACAATCCATCGTTCTGCTTCTGTTGCTGTGTACCTGCATCCTTCTCGTATGGATCATACGCTCCTGACAGTCCATCCTTGTAGGTGTTATCCCAAGTCCATGCAGCATTCTTGGCTGTACGGTCTGCGAGATAGTGCAGGGACGACTTCTGATAGACATATAGACTTAAGAAAATCAGTAAGATTGTTACAAGGAATATGATCGGAAAAACGAGGGAAGCTTCAATCGTGAAACTTCCCTTTTGGTTCTTGAAGAACCGTCTAGATTGGTTGTGGATGTTCATTATCAAGGGTTTGTGGTGTTAAATTTTTCGTTAATTGTTGTGTCAGCATTACCAAGGAGAGCTTTCACCCACTTCACAATCATATCCTTGAATATCACTGCAATAATAACGATAACCGCAATAATCAAAATAATCTCCAGCGTCCCAATCCCTTCCTCGTTCTTCCAAAATCGCTTCAATCCTTCTGTAAATCGTTTCATAGTGACCCTCCAACATATAATTTATTTCATCATCATAATTGCGGGGGCAGCTACAACTACCATCACAACCATAAAGATAATGACCATCGGGAATACAAGCTTCGAAGAAGCCTCTTCGCCTAACGTACGTGAAATCGCCTTTCGCTTCTCCCACAAACTACGCGACAACTCTTGAAGCGCAATGACGAACTCCTCGCCACCGCGACGATAGTTCAATAGTACCGTCGTTGTGAATACGGATACTTCTTGGATCGAACAGCGCTTGCTGAAATCCTCCAACGCCTGCGCGAAAGAATAATTGTTGCGAAGCTGATTCGCAACCTCCTTAAGCTCCATATAGAGCGGGCTGCGATCCGGCTGTTTGGCTTGATCAACACAATGAAGAATCGCCTTCTGTACCGTCTCGCCCGCATTGACAAGTAGTGTTACCTTATTCAAGAACTCTGGAAGCTCAAGAAGAATCTCTTGCTTTCTCTTCTTTATCTTCGTATCCAAGTCTCGTACCATTAGCACAGGTGTGACAACGGCGAATAATAGACCCATAACTGCTAGAATCAATTCCCCTTCTGCTGCAATAGATAGTCCTAGAGCGAGCAACAGTACGATCATGATCAGTGATAGGAGCTGCGCCATGAATAGCTTCGTATGCTGCAGCCCCTTCTGCACCCCGTATAGCATAATTATTTTCTGATGTGCCCCATTCATTCGCGTATGTAACCGATCCATTAATCGAAACCGATCAATGATATACAAGGATGCCGGAGCCATGAACTCCAATTGGAATTTCCCCGTATATTCTGCTAGGAATGACTTATACCTCTGACCTGCTAACAGGAATGATGCTGCAATACATCCAACCTCTATCAACATTGCAATCCATAAAATTATCATGTATTCACACCTTGATCTTCATAATTCGCTGCGTTACCCAATAACAGGCTGCCAAGACGACCAAAGCAATCGTCATAATGAGATAACCCATTCCGCTGTGCATCGGAGCCATGTAATCGGGAGAACTAAAACTTAGGAACGCAACGATCATTACCGGTGCAATCGACAGCGCCTTAGATTCGAATCTCTTCTGAGCTACCATGACGGATATCTCTTGTTGAATCTCCAGCTTATCCCCGATAATATTGGATGTTCTGCGAATAATCTCTACAAGATCTCCACCCGTTCTTTTGCAACTGATGAAGACATCCGTGAAGTTCTCAATATCCTCCAACTGGGCTCGTTCACTAAAATCCATCAATGCCCGTTCGATCGGTTCACCGTTCTGGATACGATGCGTTATAATTTCAAACTCTCGTATTATATAGGTCGTAGGATCCGGATATAATAAGCGCAAATCTTTAATTGTCTCCTCAAATCCGTTCTCGACGGATCTTCCCACGCTTAGTGATGATGACAATGAATAAAGCGCTTGCTTAAACTGTAAATTCAGTTCATTTTTTCGCTTCTCTAGTAACTTTTTACGTTTGAACTTCGGATTAACAAAACCAAAACATCCCGTTACGCCTGCTAAAATGAGGTTGTTATAAAACAAATATCCTAGAGCGAAGAACAATAGATATCCAATTACTATAGCTTCAGTCCGTTCCCTCGCGGATAACGTATACTCTGAATAATGAATAAGTGCTTCATTGCGAGCTTTGTGCGACTCTTGTTGGGTTCTCGCTTTGTTCTTCTCTACATGATCATTTATATCCTTAGACTCTTCATTGCTTAATAGATCATTGGCTGATTTACGCTTCCTTCGATCCAAAATCAGATATACAAGCCAGATAATTACTCCAACGCCGCAAGCGATTAGAATAATGTTCATTATTCCCCTCCTCATTCACCGATTTTTCACATCTGAATACCAGACATTTTAAGCTTGAATATGTTCTTCAGCGGGTTTCCTGTCGGTTTTAACCCCCCAATAATTTTGCCCTCTGGTGTCTCTCCTTCTTCTTCGAACACGTACAGCGGATTTAGCTGCACCTCACCCTGATCTACACCAACAATTTCACTAATTTCTACAACCTTGCGGGACTTATCTCTCAATCTCGACAAATGAACCATAATATCGATCGCCGAACTAATCTGCTTGCGAATAACTTCAACAGGCAACTGAACACCGCTAAGCACCATTGTTTCTAGCCGGCTCAACATATCATAAGTATTGTTTGCATGTCCCGTTGATAATGATCCATCATGACCCGTATTCATAGCTTGAAGCATCTCCAACGCTTCCGGTCCGCGTACTTCCCCGACGACGATTCGATTCGGGCGCATCCGCAATGAAGATTTAATCAAATCTCGCATCGTAATTTCGCCCTTGCCTTCCGTGTTGGCATTCCGCACTTCCATACTTACTAGGTTCGGAACGCTCTGAATTTGAAGTTCTGCGGAATCCTCCACGGTAATGATTCTTTCATCAGCCGGGATATAATTCGATAATGCATTCAAAAAAGTCGTCTTCCCTGACCCCGTTCCTCCGCCGATGAAGATGTTATATTTCGCAACAACGAGATTCTTCAAAAAAGTAGCTACTTCCTTTGTTAAAGCCCCTCGCTGAATGAGATCTTCAACCGTCATTGGCTTCTCCGGAAATTTCCGGATCGTTACGGTAGGTCCCTTTAATGCAATTGGTGGCAATACGACGTTAACCCGAGATCCATCTTTCAACCTAGCGTCGACAATAGGCGAAGCTTCGTTGACTACCCGATTCACTTTGCCGACAATGAGTTGAATGATATCTTCCAGCTTTTCTTGACTTTCGAACTTGCCAGAATATCGATGCACATGTCCTTCCCGCTCGATAAAAATCTCGTCATAATTATTGATCATAATCTCCGTAATACTCTTATCGTCGATTAGCGGTTGAAGCACATCTAGTCCCCGAAACGAGTTAAAAATGCGATTCACGCACTCTTTCTTCTCTCGAGCCGTTAAATACTGTTCTTGCGAATATTGAAATACCGATTCTTCAATAACTTGGAGCAATTCCTCATCAGAAGTCGAGCTGGACAAATCAAGTCTGCCCCGAACGTGCTCCTTAATGGCTAATACCGTTTCTTCCAATTTCACGCCCTATCACTTCCTTGGGCAAATAATGTGATCAATCGTAGAACCTCTGTATTAAATTCCTGCGATGCGAGCAGCGCTTCGCCACTCTTTACGTTCTTCCACTTTGGAATGTAAGGCAAATATCCTTCAATCCCTAGGTCTGTGAAATTTATCTCATTGCTGACCGTTCCCGTATATTTGTTCAGTATAAAGTGCATTCTGGAGAGAATATGCGAATACTTATTCGGATCACTAGCCTCCATATATGACAACCCGATTTCTGTCTTGTAGATACACTGTATATCGTCTAGCATGAAACAGAGAATATGGTGGCTGCATTCCAGAGCTCCCATTATTCTTTCGTGGAAGCTTGTCTCGCAGTCCAACACGACGTAATCGTAATCCATCGAATGAACAATAACTTCAATGAGGCTTATAACATCCTCGCGCGTTATATCTTCAATCTCGCTATGATTCGTAATCGGCTCTATATACACAAGTCCCGTTTCGATATCCGTTTTTTTATGCTGATTAACCTTTGCGATCACTTGTTTTTTATTAGATTTTACATAATACAATATTTCAGCAAAGCCATGTCCAGGCTTCGTATTGAACCATACCGGTAGTGAACTGATATCTTCTAAGTTGATATACATTACTTTCATGCCTGCAAGGGACAATTCCCTCGATAAATTCAGAGCAGCCGTTGTCTTCCCAGACCCACCGACCATCGAGTAAAACGAGATGACTTTCGCATTTCCATTACCGGCGCTTTGCTCTGCGATCACTTCATGTTGTTCTAGATATAGTGTCGTAATTGTCGAAATTAATTGATGGATCGGTTGATATTTAAAAACGGAGGGATACGTTTCACTTTGTTTAGAAAACTGGCTGTTCGTAAGAAAGATTAACATTCCCCAGGATTCTCTTATCTCAGCCTCATCAATGAAGTCAGGCTCTACTAGAGTGATATGTGTCAACGAGGGTTTATTAAGATAGGAGATGAAATGTTCCTTATTTGAAAATGCTTTAAATGAAATTGATGAAACAAATTCAGATTGTCGAACATAACTCATTAACATTTCCAAATAATCTTGTTCCGAAGACCCTATGACTAAAGATAACTTTTCCATACCCATTCCTTTCACTATAACTTCGTTACTCCACCTGCGATCAGAATAATTCCCATTACTGCCATAATGATCGAAATCAACTTTTCTTTTCCTGGTTTCCCTGACATCTGCCTCTCCATTTCTTTAATTGAATTCATCACTTCACCCCTGACTACATCCCCTCTTTATTCAAGAATCGGGACAATGACATCATTGCTGGGTACTTGAAATCATGTCATCAGGCCTAATATTCCGTCCCCAAAACGTGAAAATAATACCAATGTACTAATTATAATGCCCATGGAAATAAAAGAGAATAGCGGAAACTGTCTAGTTTTGTCTTTTTTTGTATCTTGCTTTTTGGTCTCTATTATTTCTGTATCGATCATGAGATGGTACTCTATAATTTGAATTATTGTCCCTATTCTCATTAATCAGCTTTTTAATTACTTCATGGCGATTCAATTGGGGGAAACGTTAGTATTATTATTGTTACGGCCCTATTCTCTTTTATCGTTGCTGTGGATTTGGTTGTAGTGAATTATTGAAAATGCTTGTACAAATAAGGATTGCTGAGTACAAAAAATCATGTCTTCCGACCTAAAATTTCGTCACGAAACGAGGAAACAATACCAATGTATGAAGAGAAATACCTCAATAAAACAAAGAAAAATAAAGATAAATGTCAATTTTTGTCGTCTTTTAGAACTTACTTCTTGGTCGCCATTATTTCTGTATCGATCATGATAGCGATTCTAATGTTTGAAACGTTGCGTATTTTATCGTTATGGCCCTACAAAAATCGCAAACAAGCTCGATAATGTACGTGAACTGGTTCGCGATTGGATTTATTCCTATTTATTCGTTTCAATCCAAGAGATTAGTGGGAGATGCATGAAGGAATTATTGGTAAAGTACATGGAGAAATACACAGCCCTTACTGATGAGGAACAGCGGGCTGTTCTCGAAAATTTAGAGGAATATAAAAAAGGAACAGTG
>NZ_MAIS01000084.1:0-28678 GCF_001680695.1 Paenibacillus sp. KS1
AATAGGCTGGAGCCTATTTTGTAATCGTTTACATTTATTTGAACCGAGGATATCCTACTGAATCGCTTGCACTAATGAGCAGGACAGTTATCCATATAGCAACAGCAACAGCAATGATGAGCGAGTACTTATTTCTCAATTTGGTAGGTATTTTAAATAGCTGCGGAGGGATTCAATTGGTATTAAGAGGAGAAATAACGATCCAGGACAGCAGCACGCTCAAGGCATCTCGTTTCAATGTACGTGTCGCAGACGGCGAATATTTGCGACTATATAATTCATATACCGGGAAAATAAGTAGGTTCACTGGTGAAGAGGCAGAGATCGTAGAAGAGCTGTTGAAAGTCAGGGAGCTTGAGGCTGTAGAGTCGCAAGATGAGATCCGCAGTGGGTTAATTCAACATTTACAAAACAAAGGTTTTTTAGTTAAGAATCGAGTGAATGAATTTCAGCTGGCAACTGCGCAAAAGTACAATATGTTAGCTGAGAACCGTATGCTTCAATTGATTATACTGCCAAATGAGGATTGCAACTTCCGTTGTACATACTGTTATGAAGACTTTCTGAAGTCCGAAATGAAGGAATCAGTGCAGCAAGGAATATTGAATTTTTTGGAGAGGAACGTTAAAAATTATAGCCGGCTGCTCATTAGCTGGTTTGGCGGGGAGCCGCTCAAATCATTCGATGTCATTAAGCGCATGTCTGCTCCAATCAAAGAGATTTGCGCCAAATACAACGTGCAATATCACGCCAATATCACAACAAATGGCTATTTGCTTAATAGTGAGACTTTCGAGGAACTGCTAGAGATGAATGTGAGAAGCTTTCAAATCACATTGGATGGGACTGCGGAAACGCATGACAGCTATCGAGTTGGCCGATTCGGAGAGAAGACATTTGATACGATCTTCTCGAATTTATTGAAGATGAAGCAAAGCGATAAACCATTCAATGTTGTACTGCGTTCCAATATCAATCAAGAAGTGTCGACTGTGATGGATAACTATATTTCGTTAGTCAGCAGTGCATTTGTTGACGATCCCCGTTTCATGCTGCATTTCGTGCCGATACAGAATTTGAAAGGGGAACAGACAGCTGACATCCATTTATGCGATACGAAAATGCTGTTTCCGTTCTATAAGAAAGCGAAAGAAAAAGGATTTAATTTCGATTTCTACAAGCAATACTTGCGTCCAGGAGGTTCTGAATGCTATGCCTCCAGTCCATCCTCATGTGTAATCGGGTCTGACGGGATGATCTACAAATGCACAGTTGCATTCAATAATCCAATGAATCATGTAGGCGATATTCTTGAAAATGGGGATATGGTCATTGATCAAGAGAAATGGAGCTTGTGGGTTACAGGCGGAGTCAATGAGGATGCTTCTTGCACCAAATGCTTCTTCAGACCATCATGCCAGGGGAATGCATGCCCGCTCGAACGAATTGAGACTGGCGCAACACCGTGTCCTCCAGTCAAGAAGAGTATTAAGAAGTACATTACACTAGTAAATGAGGATTATGCTTATGAGCCGAGCGTATAACAAAATCTTAATAGGGATAACAGGTACAATTGGCGCCTTGAACGTACATAACTATATTTTCGCGCTTAAAGGCCGATTTCAGTGTCAATTGGATATTGTGGTTACCGATAATGCCAAGCAGTTCGTGTCTACGCTTGCACTAGCCAATTTGTGCGACCATGTCTATGATGACTTATTTACGACAAATCTCAAAGCTCCGCATGTCAACGCTGTTCAGGATGCCGACATATTCCTCATACTTCCCGCATCTGCGGACTTCTTGGCCAAGATGGCGCACGGGATGGCAGACGATCTGTTAAGCTGCTGCGTGTTGAACTATACGAACTCGATATACATTGCCCCGAATATGAATAACACCATGTGGAATCAGCCGAGCGTGCAGCGGAACGTGGAAATCCTCAAGAAGGATGGACATTTGTTCGTTAATGTACAGGCAGAGGGCTATAAGGCTTCAAGCGGTACCTATACCGGTTCAGATGCCGCTCTTCCGCAACCTGAAGAATTGATTCAGTTGATCTTGCTTGAAGAATCCAGAATGAATGAGCCTGCCTATGAATACAACAACTAATCTCCGTAGCAACAGGAACTACATGCTGCTGCTGACCGCCGCAATTCTAGTTAGTCCTGGGTATTATATTTACATTGTTGCTGTCGAATGGCTGACAGTGACCTTATTTGACTCGCGCAGTTATTTGGGTTTAATCCTTTTCTCCTCTTCCGGTGCGAGACTGCTGTTCATGATATACGGCGGAGTAATCGCAGATCGCGTCAATCGAAAGATCATTATCCTCTCATCGCAATGGATGAAGGTGCTCTCGATTGGGGTATTGCTGACGATGTACTGGCTGGATATGATCACCCCGTTATTCCTTATCATCGTCTCCTTCTTGTTCGGTGTCCTGGATGCATTTGCTGGCCCGGCGTATGACTCTGTTATAACGTCTATCATTGATAAAAAGGCTTACCAAAGAGGCAACGCGCTGCTTCGTATGGCTAATCAGTACAGTTTAATCATAGGTCCCTTAATCAGCAGCACGTTTATTATCACAATAGGCTTTTCCGGTGTCTTTCTATTTAGTCTTATTTCTATCATTATTTCGACTACGCTTATATCCTTTATTCGGATTCAATCGCATGATTCCAGTACACCAAGGAAATCAAAGTGGAGGGAATTGACTTCCTCCTTCGAATATATTCGAACGCATCGCGCATTGCCCACGTTAATGGCAATTGGATTTATTATGAATTTTTTTGTGACTGGTCCAATGGGGGTAATGCTTCCGATTTTGGCTAAGGATATTTTCAAGGGTAACGCAGTTGTGTTAGCCATATTAGAGGTCTCACTGGGAGTTGGATTTATATTGGGATCCGTTATTGTATCACTGCGAAAGTCTTTCGCAAGACCGGGAATCGTTATTTTATGCTCGTTGTTTCTGATCGTTATTGCTTATACGTCTCTCGGATATGTGCATCATTTAGTCGTTTCTATGCTTGTGCTGTTTTCGATTGGAGTATTGATTCAGGTTATGAATATCCCATTGTTCACTTACATTCATTCAAGTACTCCCCATCATATGATAGGGAAAGTAATGAGTATTTTCATATCGATTGTAACCGGATTAACACCGCTTTCTTACGCATTCGTTGCTTATTTGCTGCATGCTGGGATAGGTATCCAGTTTGTTGTGCGTATTTTTGGGATATTTTTGTTAGTCATTGTATTTGGTGCCATGACGCGGCCAGCATTGCGTCAATTAAGCTATACAGATTCAGAGTCAAGCGAGCAGGAACATGTACAACAGCAGACCTTGTCCAATTAGTCAAAAAGAGATGAAAGATTAGACCCGTCCTTGCTGGACGGGTTATTACTGTGTGATTACATGGAAATGAACGTTTTAAACATTGAATAGCGTCTGATTAATCCCCGTTCTGTTATGGAATGGGGTTGTTATGCTGCGAGTACCGCCAGTATACAGGAGCACAACAGCAGCGGAATCGAGTACAAATATAATATTTTGTTGGACCATTGGTTTGTGCGAATCAATTCAGCATATTGATGCAGGGTCATTCTCTTTCTGGGCTGCTCAGACGACGAAATGTTACTGGAATCGTAATGAAGTGCCTGTTCTTTTTCCTTCTCCTTGCGATGGAGATGATAGCTCAATGATTTAAAGAAGCCGATGTTCCTCACGTAAGCAAGCAAGGCGACCAATAAGTAGATAAGACCGATGATGAAGAAGGAATTCGATATGTTTATAAGCAGGGAATTATGACCGTTTAAGATGGAATAACCAGCTGTAAATAAGAGGGTTACAACAAGCAGCAATCGTTTCATGCCGAAACTCCTTTCTCAGTAAACTCGTTCGATGTCTAGCTGTATGGGAGGATTCTGATGTGACGAGTAAGAAGATATTTTGATCTGACGACTAGGAATGATTCGGCATAATCCATCATTTATCCTCCTATTTCTGCATTTCCTTGAGTATTCTAAGGAATATTCTGTGATTTAACTGTTGACTATGGGTATTTAGTTTGATAGATTTATAAAAAAACTATACCATAATTTACCTCACAAGTATGCATTTGATCGTTGTCGATTCGTGGTATATACGCATTTATAGCAACCGACAAGTAATGATCTTCCTCAATGAATCGGCTCTCAGTCTAGTATCAAACCTACAACAATGTGAACGCATCCATCCAATCCAAAGGCACATTATTTCACAAGGTGTCAATTTTGTTGGCATAATCGACCCAACATTCTATTTCCTTTGTTACCCACATATTTTACATAATGAATGAAAAAAAATGAGAAAATCAGGAGGGGATTGTATGAAGCTGCCAAAAAAACCGTTCTTGGTTGTTTTGGCTATCATGATGATGCTTACGTTCGCGGGTTGCACGAGCGGGAGTGGGAATGCCGGACAAGAGGGACAAGGGAACAAAGAGAATGATGGGAAGGCTGCAAGCGAACAGAAGGAGACTGCAAGCGATAAGCCGAAAGTCTTGCGGATTGCAACTTTGGGTGCGGATACGTTCAACCAGCATACATCCGAAAATGCCACTAACTCGGATATGATGGAGTATATTTACGGAAATTTATTGGAGCTTATCTATGACGAAGCAATTGACAATATTAAATTTGTTGGCAATCATGCGGTTGATCTGCCAACGACAACGGATCATAAAGTATGGACGTTCAAGTTAAAAGAAGGAATGAAGTGGACAGACGGCACGCCGATTACTGCGAAAACTTATGAATACTCCTATAAAATGCTGCTCGATCCGAAGCTAGCCAATAGGAACGCTTTCGTATTGTTTAACAATATACCTGTTGTAAGCGCTAACAAGTACTTTAAGGGCGAGGCAAAATGGGAAGATGTTGGAATTAAGGCCAAAGACGATACCACGCTGGAAATCACATTGGAATCCGAAATGCCGGACATCGATATCTTAACCCTCTTTGCGGGCGGTGGATCGACATCCCCCGTTCACGAGAAATTGTACGAGGGCGGCATGAAGCCTGATCACAGCGGGACGACATATGGAACGACGCTGGAGCAGGTTCCTTCTTCTGGGACGTATCGCTTGACGGAGTGGGTTCGCGACCAGCATCATACGTTTGAAAAGAACCCAGATTCGCCATTGGCGACTGTCTACAAGCCAGACCGCATCGAAACACGCGTTGTATCGGAAGTCTCGACCCGCGTTCAATTGTGGGAAAAAGGCGAAATCGATTCGGTTACGATTAGCGGCGACCAATTCGACAAATACGGCGAGGATCCGCGAGTCGTCTATACAGAAGCTGAAGGAGTATGGGGCTTCTTTGTGAACTCTACATCGGACAGCAACCCAATTTTGAAAAATAACGATTTCCGCAAAGCGCTGTACTATGGAATCGATCGCGATAAAATTACTAAGGGCATATTTAAAACGTATAAATCGGCACCATATTATGTCTCCTCGATATGTATGGTTGGGGACTATACAGAGGGCAAGCGCTATCGCGACAGCGAGGAAGCGAAGTTAGCCGTACCTCCAGGGTCGGGCTATGAGCCGGATAAAGCGAAGGAATTTTTCGAAAAGGCGTATAAAGCGAACGGCAACAAAAAAATCACGGTCGAAATCACATACTTCGATTCTCAGGAAACGATGAAGCGCACAGCCGAAGTTACGCAAGAAATATACGAGAACCTGTTCGGCAAGGATAAGCTCACCATTAAGCTCAGAGCGATGCCGCCGATGTCTGCTTACGATGCTTACAAAGAAGGTAAGTTTGATTTAGGCATTGGCTCCATGACCCAAAATGCGTTCAATCCGTGGAGCAGCATGAAGGTATGGAGGAAGGACTTCCCGAATCGCTCTAATCGCTTTGACAGCGACGCATTCGAAGCATTGCAGGAGCGGACTTCGATAGGGGATTTGCTGTTGAAACCGGAGGAGCGATTGAAGGCATTAGGGGAGATGGAGAAGATGCTGGCCGATTACGTGCCGCAAATTCCGATCTTCCAAAACAATAATGCGGTGATCTATCAAGATCGAATTCATTTGGCTACAAAAGGAAAATACTTCCCAGGAGTCAAGTTTGCCATCCTGCAAGCTGACATTGTGGACTAATACCAGAACTAAGGAGACCTTGTGGTAGCACAAGGTCTCCTACCTTGCGGAAAAGGAGTCCCAGGCTTATGTTACGATACATATCGCAAAGACTGATTGCCATGGCTATTACTTTATTTCTTATCATTAGCCTGCTGTTTTTCCTGATTCATTCCATGCCCGGTAGCATCGTAGACGATCCCATGCTGCCTAAGGACGTACGAGAACGGATCGAAGCCAAATATCATTTGGACAAGCCGCTCATTGTCCAATATGGATATTTCATAGGGGATTTCCTTACATTTGAATTCGGGGATTCGCTTAAAGTGCAGCCGAAGGTTCCGGTGTTCAATATTATTAAGGATAAGCTTCCAATCACGATCCAGTTAAATGTCATGGCTCTAATATTTACGATCCCGATCGGTATTATATGCGGAATTATAGCGGCATTAAAAAAGAATACGATGACTGATCATGGGATCAACATGATGGTCGTGCTGTTCATTTCGGTGCCCTCCTTCGTATTTGCGGCATTATTGCAATATATGGTGGCTTACAAGTGGGAGCTGCTGCCGATCTTGCTATCAACGGATCAAGGAATGACTTGGGATAAAATAAAATCAATGATCATGCCGGTGCTGGCGTTATCATTTGGTGAGATCGCGATCATTACCCGGTATTTGCGGGCCGAATTGTGCGAAACGATTAATTCGGATTATATGCTGTTGGCAAGAATGAAGGGCCTAACGCATATGCAGGCCACCGTGCGCCACGCGATTCGCAATTCGTTCATTCCGCTCACCAATATTCTTGTTCCGATGATTTTCTCCATATTGTCGGGAGCGATCGTAATCGAGAACATTTTTGGCGTGCCGGGTCTCGGCTCCTTGTCCGTAAACTCAATCAATTCATTGGATCATCCACTTACGATTGCCGTCATGTTCTTCTATTCCTTAATCGGTTTAATCAGCATCCTGGTTGTAGATTTATCATACGGAATTATTGACCCGCGAATTCGAATGGGAGGGAAGAAGTAATGAAGACGAGCAAGAATACAGAGCCCAACATAGAACGGAACCCATTCGAATTCGTTCAACGGGACAAGCCTATCGCGGACGAGAAATTCGAAGGCAAGGCAATTGGATTTCTACAAGATGCGTTATTGCGATTCCGCAGGAATAAAGCTTCTACCATCGCGGCGATCGTGATTGGCATTATCATTCTGCTTGCGATCATTGCTCCGTTGATCAGTTCATACACTTACCGGGAACAGAATCTTGAATGGAGCTTGCTGCCCCCGCGCGTCCCGGTGCTGGAGAAGCTGGGGATTTGGGATGGAACGAAAGTGATGGACGTGAAAAAAGCGAGCTTGGAAGAAAAATATAAAGGCTCGATCGTGAAAGTGCTTAAAGAGTATGAAGTCGACTACCGCGGCAACAAAATTCCAATGGTGCAAGCGAAAGTTGATATTTATCAGTTAAAAGAGGCGAAAGATAAATATTTTTGGATGGGCACTGATGCATTGGGGCGCGATCAATGGACGCGATTATGGAAGGGTACCCGCATTTCGTTGATTATCGGCTTTATGGCCGTGACCATCAATATGCTGATCGGTCTTACATATGGTTCGATTTCCGGGTATTATGGCGGTGCGGTCGATATGATTATGCAGCGGATTATTGAGATTTTGAGTGGAATACCTGGCTTAGTCGTCGTAATTCTATTTGTCATGCTCATGGGTGCAGGTATAACTCCGCTAATATTAGCGATGGTGATTACGGGCTGGATTGGCATGAGCCGCATGATTCGGGCGCAGTTTTATAAATATAAAGGTCAGGAATATGTATTGGCATCTCGCACGATGGGTGCGCGAGATCGTCTATTGATTTTCCGGCACATTATGCCTAACGCAATCGGTCCGATCATTACACAAGCGACGCTCGCGATTCCAGGGGCTATTTTTACAGAGGCATTTCTCTCCTATTTGGGACTCGGTATCGCTGCTCCCGAACCTTCCATTGGCGGCTTGCTGTCAGAAGGTCAGAAGGTGCTGCTCGATCATCCTCACTTGACGCTATTTCCTGCAATTATCATTTCGATCTTAATGTTGTCGTTCAATATGTTCGGCAATGGCTTGCGGGATGCATTCGATCCGACTTTGAGAGGCCAAGAATAATAGCGAATAGCGGGGGGAGCTAGGATGACGACACAGAACGATATGATTCTTCAAGTAAATGATCTGCATATCTCGTTCAAAACGTTCGCGGGAAAGGTGCAGGCCGTGCGCGGGGTTGACTTTGAATTACGCAAAGGCGAGACGCTGGCTATCGTCGGTGAATCTGGCTCGGGGAAATCCGTAACGAACAAGGCGATTGTCGGGATATTATCGAAAAATGCCGTCATTGAACGCGGCAGTATCCTATATCATGGACAAGATGTGACGAAATATACGGAGAAACAGTTTACCGAAATTCGTGGTTCTAAAATTGCAATGATCTTTCAGGATCCGCTCTCTTCTCTCAATCCGGTAATGAAGATCGGCAAACAGATTATGGAGGCGCTCCGTGCACAGCAGCTAAGCAAAGCGGAGGCCAAAGCCAAAGCACTGGAGTTGATGGAGGCTGTAGGCATTCCAAATGCGGAGAAGCGATTCCATCAATATCCGTTTCAGTTCTCTGGCGGAATGCGGCAGCGTATCGTCATTGCGATAGCCCTGGCATGCGACCCAGAAATACTGATATGCGACGAGCCTACAACGGCGCTCGATGTCACAATTCAGGCGCAAATACTCGATCTGATCAAGAAAATTCAGCAGGAACGGCAATTGTCCGTTGTATTCATCACGCACGATCTTGGTGTGGTGGCTAACGTGGCGGATCGCGTTGGCGTGATGTATGCTGGCAAAGTTGTGGAGCATGGAACGGTAGATGAGATTTTTTACAATCCAAAGCATCCGTATACATGGAGCCTGCTCGTATCCATGCCTGATCTGGACACGGGTGCATCTGACGAATTGCTTGTTATACCGGGGACGCCACCCAACATGCTCTATCCGCCGAAAGGAGATGCCTTTGCTCCACGCAACCGATATGCGATGCATATTGACTTTGAAGAAGAACCGCCGATGTACAGAGTAAGCGACACGCATTATGCCGCGACCTGGCTTCTCCATCCGAATGCGCCAAAGGTGGAGCTTCCGGATGTATTGAAGAGACGGATAGAGCAGCAAACGGGAAGGCTGGTGCGATAAGATGACGAATGTAATCACTCGCGAACCTGTGCTGGAAGTTAAACATTTGAAGCAATATTTCAGCAGCGGTTTTGGTAGGAAAAAAACAGTGGTCAAAGCGGTCGATGACATTAGCTTTACGGTGTATCGTGGTGAAACGTTTGGGCTTGTCGGTGAATCCGGCTGTGGCAAGACGACAACGGGAAGAACGATTATCCGGCTGTATGAGCCAACAGACGGAGAAATTTATTTTAATGGAACGCTCATTTCAGGAGCTTTGACTAAGGAAATTAAAAAAGAAGTAACGCGCGGCATGCAGATGATCTTTCAGGACCCGATTGCTTCATTAAATCCTCGGATGACCGTGAAGGAAATCATCGCAGAGGGATTGAAAATCAATAAGCTGTGCAGCAGTGAGCAGGAAAGAATAGATATGGTCTATGACATCTTGGAGACAGTAGGATTGACCCGGGAACACGCGAGTCGTTATCCGCATGAGTTCTCAGGAGGACAGCGGCAGCGCATCGGAATTGCGAGAGCGTTAATTACGAGTCCCGATCTTGTTATTGCGGATGAACCGATATCTGCGCTCGATGTATCGATTCAGGCGCAGGTATTGAATTTGCTCAATCGGCTTCGGAAGAAGCTTGGGCTTACCATTTTGTTTATTGCCCATGACTTGTCTGTCGTTAAATACTTCTCAGATCGGATTGGCGTTATGTATAATGGAAAGATTGTGGAATTAGCCAAGGCGGATGATCTATATCGGCAACCAATTCACCCGTATACGAAATCCCTGCTGTCAGCCATTCCTCATCCAGATCCGCACTACGAGCGGAATCGCCAACGCATATATTATAGTCCGAGTATTCATAACTATGATGTCGAGAGTCCAAGCTTAGTTGAAATAAAGCCGGAGCATTATGTGTTTGCTTCTCCATCCGAAGTCGGGAAGTATCAGCAAGAGATGACTCTATAATTAATAAACGATGCATATTCGCATAGCATGTCCACATCCAGCGTAGAGCATCCGAGTCATTCCGATGTAATTATAAATTTTATTCGCATAAGAAAGCCCGTCCAAGTAAATGGACGGGCTTTCTTATATCGCTGACAACGATTCATATGTACGTCTGGCAACCGAGCGGCTTACCTATTTTTCGGCCTTCGGAAATTCCCGATGACACCAGCAGTCTCCACAATATTTACAAAAGCCTTAGGGTCATTTTCACGAATAACACGTTTTAACTCGGTCAATTCATAACGTGTAGTAACGGTCATCAACATGTCTTTCTCAATATCGGTAAATGCACCTGTGGTTTTTATAACGGTAACTCCATGCGGCAAGACCAGCAGCTTGTTAATAAGTGCTTCCTTGTTCCGCGTAATAATGAACACCGTTACTTTGTAGTGGTTAATATAGATGGTGCCGATTACTTTGCCGGTCGTGAAAATGGAAACCATGGAGTAAAGCGCCAGTTCCCACTCATTCGATAAATATCCATGGGTTACAATAACAGCTGCGTTCATTCCAACCAGAATGTTCGAGATTGAGAAATCGCGATATCTGGTTACAATCGAACCGATAATGTCAAATCCGCCTGATGAGCCGCCTACTCGTAGGGAAATCCCGCTTCCGATACCTACTAGTGTGCCCCCAAATACAGCAGATAAAAGCGGTTCGTTGGCAACAGCTTTAACTGGGAAGACGGATATGAAGTAAGTTGTCGCGACGACGCTTAGCAAACTATATCCAATAAAGCGTTTGCCAAGCACGAACCAGCCCCATATGATTAGCGGTAAATTATAGGCGAAATATAAAAAGCTCGGATTCCAATGAGTCAAGTAATTCGTTACGAGCGATAATCCAGATACGCCGCCACTAAGCAAATGGTGGGGCATTAAGAACAAATTAAATGATGCAGCGATGAGCGCTGCCCCGGCAATTAACATGATGAAATCAAAAATTCGTTTCAAGCAATGTCACCTCAAAACGTAGTATTAGTTAGTTCGGATCTGGTATTCTTCAATATTTTTGTGTTATAATATTCTGGATATTCTTGAGTAGGCTTTAGTTACCAACGATGTACATGAATTTGACGCGGAGTTCACGCTACACAATAAGAGTGTCCCTCCGCATTGTATATGAGAAGACGGTTGACTGAAAGTGCCATTCGTCACCATTGTCGCGCTACTTAAGAATACAGATAAGGCTGTGGATTGTCCACAATGAAGGAGTATGAATATTTTGAAGACATTTGCAGAATTTGGCTTGGAGCCGAAAGTGCTTCAGGCGATTACGGAATTAGGGTTCGAAGAATCGACTCCAATCCAAGAGAAAGCGATACCTGTAGCGATGACCGGACGAGACCTTATCGGACAAGCGCAGACGGGTACGGGGAAGACGGCGGCTTTCGGTATCCCGTTGATCTCGAAGATTGACCCAACTGAAGAACGTGTAAAGGCTCTGATTATGACACCAACGCGCGAATTGGCGATCCAAGTTGCTGAAGAAATCGGCAAACTGACTCGTTTCAAAGGCGTCCGTTCATTGCCGATTTATGGCGGACAAGATATTGGCCGACAAATTCGTGCTTTGAAAAAGCACCCACAAATTATTATCGGTACACCAGGTCGTTTGCTTGACCACATCAACCGCAAGACGATTCGTCTTGATGATGTTGCAACAGTTGTATTGGATGAAGCAGATGAAATGCTGGATATGGGCTTCATGGAAGATATCACTTCCATCTTGAGCCTAGTACCTGAACAACGCCAGACAATGCTTTTCTCCGCTACGATGCCACCGAACATCCAAAAGCTTGCTAATCAATTCCTTCGCGAGCCAGAACATGTATCGGTTATGCCTAAGCATGTAAGTGCTCCACTCATTGAACAAGCATACATTGAAGTCCCTGAACGTGTGAAGTTCGATGCATTGAGCCGCTTGCTCGATATGGAATCTCCAGAGCTTGCGATCGTATTCGGCCGTACGAAGCGCCGTGTAGACGAATTGTCTGAAGCATTGCAGAAGCGTGGTTATTCTGCAGATGGTTTGCATGGCGATTTGTCCCAAAACCAACGTGATACGGTTATGCGCAAGTTCCGCGATGGCAGCATTGATGTTCTCGTTGCGACTGACGTAGCTGCACGTGGTTTGGACGTTTCTGGTGTAACACATGTAATTAACTTTGACTTGCCGCAAGATCCGGAATCTTATGTACACCGTATCGGCCGTACGGGTCGTGCTGGTAAAGAAGGCAGCGCATGGTCTTTCGTAACGCCTCGTGAAATTGACCATTTGCACTTCATCGAGCGTGTAACTCGTCATCGTATTCCACGCAAGCCGATTCCTAGCCTTGCAGAAGCAATCGAAGGGAAGCAACGTATCATTGCAGATCGTATTCTTGACGTTCTCAAGGATGGCGAGCTAAATGAATACAAAGGAATTTCCATTGAATTATTGGAGCAATACGACTCCGTACAATTGTTGTCTGCTGCATTCAAGATGCTGACAGGGGATAAGAAGGATGTTTCTATCAACTTGACTCCTGAAGATCCAATCCGTGCGAAGCGTCGCAAGCCAGACCTTCGTTCTAGCGGACGCAAGATGTCTGCACCTTACAACCGCAATGGTCGTTCCGGTGGCGGACGTGACTATCGTGGAGGACGCGATGGTGGACGTGATGGCAACCGTGGCGGGTACAACCGCGACGGACGTAGCGAGCGTTATGGCCGCAGCGATTCCCGCGACCGCAACAACAATGGTGGTGGTGGCGATCGCCGCCCAAGACGTTTTAACAACGACGAAAACCGTAATAAGCGCGACGAATAGGACGAGGCACATTCGAATGATGAATGTCTTCCGTTGATCATAGAGACCGCCCCAGTTGGAGCGGTCTCTTTTGCATGTCAAGGATGATTCAGCGTGAATCTGGCTTGCCGCAACAGTTTATTAGATAAAAGAGCGACCTATAATAACCAACAAAATAAACAAGACAAGAATTACCCCTGTGGAAGTAAAACCAAAACCTCCACAGCTACCACAGCTACCACAGCTACCACAGCTACCTCCAAAACCTAATTGCCCCATACGGGAACCTCCTTTAACACTGCGATGTTTGGTGTTTTCACTTAATATCCTATGCGGAATCCCTTTTCTCGCTGTAGACACGAACCTAATTGGATACAAAATAGGCACTGGCACTAAGGTAGCAATTTGTATTATAGTAGTAGAGACAGGATGATGAGGGGGAATGACCTTTGGAATTTCGAGGGATTATGGGCGGCTTTTACCGCATTTCAGAATGGATCATGCGTTTTTCGGTCACGAACATATTGTGGCTTATCTGTTCGTCACCTTTTTTTATTTTTTTATTCATGAAGCTGATGGTTGATCAGCAGAACTTTATCAATGAATCCATTACGATGAATTGGGCGATGGGACTTGTGGCACCGTTTACATTGTTCCCAGCGACCGCTGCGATGTTCTCCGTTGCGCGGAAGTGGATCATGGGGGACACGGACGTAAAGCTCCTGCGTACCTTCTTCAAATCATACAAAGATAATTATAAGCAGGCGATGGTAGGCGGTATCTTCTACACGCTGCTGTTCGTTATTATGTATATCGACTATTACGTGTATATGACTGAGTTGAAGTCTATGCAGTTTATCGGGTATGCAATGCTAGGTTTGCTGATATTGCTGTTCGTTTCACTGTTTAACTTCTTCTCGATGGTTGCACATTTACAAGCAAAAACAACACATATTATGAAGAACAGTGTGCTGTTAACGATTTTCACTCCTGTTAGCAGTATCGTAACGATTGTATTGAGCTGCATCATTTTATACTTTAGCTTGACGAAATGGCCAGTTCTATTGTTCTTCTTCACAGGTTCACTTATTGCATACTTATCTTACTTCAACTTCAATAACGCCTTCACGAAGATTCAGGACAAGTACCAGCGCATGGTGGCTGCTCAGGAAGGTGAAGGTGAAGAAGCGGCTGATACAGAGAACGGCGAGACATCAGAGGCTGCGCAATTGGATGGAGAACAAGCGGGTAACACGACTAACAAGCAGTAAGAGAACTAGGACTTGCATTGCTTTGAAGAAATGTGATATGATGTTGATCCTAACGGATGAACTAGAATGTTTGGGTAGCTTTTTAAGAGTTTATCCGCTACTGAATGGTAAGAAATACGCAAGGCGCAAGGTTTACAATACGTGAACAACACAGTATAATAAACAATACATCCTGCGATGTACGTGTAGGCTTACGTTGTTTTGAACCAATGTTTGTTTCTAGGGAGTTCAACATCTAAGTATCGCTGGCAAGCCCTCTCCGAAGGGAAGTCAAACGTACTTATGCGAGCACCCACCTGCGAGAGCGGGTTCAGAAGCATAGGAGCTGAACGGCATAGGCGGGTTTTCTTTCTAACGAATCACCTTCTTTCGTGAATGACTTCATGGGAGGAGGTGTTTTCTTTTTCTATGTAAATCCTCTTTCGTATCCTTACGAACAATGTTACACTATAGATAAGTGAGCATCGGCTGTCTAGAAAAAGGAGGAACACACTCTTGTCACTCAAACGTGTACTGGTCGGTATCGTTCGCAGTTTTGAATCGAGCGGCGATCGTGCAAAGGACCCTAAATTGAAAACGCATTATTATCAAATGTCCCGAGAGAAAGCTTGGGGAGAAGCTACATCCACGCTAAAGAAAATTCAAGGGTACAAAGTGTTGCATGAGGTGTCTTCTGTAGGCGAGATTACGCTAGAGAAGAGAACAATGACGGGGCGGACGATGGATATAACCGTATCTGTCATTAACGTAGGACCAAACAAGACCGCAATAGATATCTATTCCGCGTCTCGCGGTGGACTTGGTGATTTTGGAGCTAACTATCGTGTTATTCTTGATTTGTATGCCATATTGGACAAGAAGTTGGCATCTTACAAAATGAATAGCTAATGAGCGGAAGTGAAGGTAGTAGCGGGCTCCGTAGGGTGATATATGAATACTCGTTGATAGGATCATGAAGCGAGAGAGGAGCCTTCACTCTTCTCTCGCTTTTACTCTAGTTGATTTGTGTTGCGGTGTTACAGAAGAGCTTGGACAGCTGACAATGCTTGCTCATAACTAGGGTGCTCTGTCATCTCGCTAACATATTCAACATAACGGATCGTATTATCGGCATCCACTACGAAGATGGAGCGCATATCGAGGTGTAATTCCTTAATCAGCACACCGTAAGATTTGCCGAAGTTGTTGTCCTTGTAGTCAGACAGCATGACGACATTGTCTACACCGGCAGCTCCACACCAGCGAGCTTGTGCCATTGGTAGGTCAACACTAACGGTAATAATTGCGGCTTTGTCGCCAAGCTTGGAAGCTTCCTCGTTAAAGCGGCGCGTCTGCGCATCGCATACACCTGTATCGATGGATGGGATTACACTGATCAATTTTACTTTACCAGCGAATTGTTCAAGCCCAACTACATCAACAAGCGATTTATTCAATTGGAATTCAGGCGCTTTATCGCCTACTTTAAGTTCAGGGCCGATCAATGTGATAGGATTTCCTTTTAATGTTGCCACACCTGTACGTTCTGCGGACATGGTTGGTAGCCTCCTTCTTACATATCATGCACATAATTGGTAAACCTATTGTCCATTATACGGTTTGCACATAAGGTTGTCCAATGTCGCTTCGTGATGAATTCGCTACACGATTGAGAATGATTCCGAGTAGCCGAGATTACATGGTTGGGGCAAGTACGCCTATGAATGTGAACTGGCAGGTGAAAGTGAGGAGAAACTCGATGATTTTTATTCGGTACGAGAATTGGCGCACCTATGTCAAAAGCTACCCGATTACAACGCTGCTTATCATCGCCAATATCGTGATGTTTATCGTGCTGATGGCTAGTGGTGGTACAAATGGTGAAAATCTATTTCGACATGGGGCAATCTGGAAGGTAGAGCCGTTCAATAAGGAGACATGGCGCATTGCCGCTGCCATGTTCCTGCATGGTGGGTTTGAGCATTTACTGTTTAATATGTTCGCCTTATTTGTCTTTGCACCGCCGCTCGAACAGATGATGGGATCGTTCAAGTATGCCGTCCTGTATGTCATAAGTGGATTGCTAGGGAATGCGACTGCACTGTGGCTATCGGAATGGGGGACGCTTGCGGTTGGAGCATCAGGTGCAATATACGGCATTTACGGAGCCTATTTGTTTATTGCCCTGTTCCGGCGTCAGACACTTGATGAGGCATCCCGTCGAACATTGCTTATAATATTAGGGATTGGTATTGTTCAATCCTTTGTCATTCAAGGCATCAGCTGGAGTGCCCATTTGGGTGGCTTAGCCGCTGGATTTTTCGTATATGGTGTATTAAGGCTTATCCGGTGAGCAGAGCTTGCATATCATGCAGCTCTTGTTCAGAGGGTGATGCACTCCTCTTGAATTGCAGGTAGAAAATGATATTGATGAAATAGCATAATTGACAGAACGGAGCGAGAAGTCGTGGAACTTAGGCAATTGCACTACTTTGTGAAAGTGGCGCAAAAAGAGCATGTCACGCAAGCTGCTGAAGAACTGCATGTGGCGCAATCCGCCGTCAGCCGGCAAATCCATCAACTAGAGGAAGAGCTAGGTGTTAAGTTGTTCCTTCAGAAGGGACGGAACCTTCAGTTAACACCTGTTGGTCAATTGTTCTGCAAGCGGGCGGAGGAAATCTTGAAGGATCTTGAGCGATCGATTCAAGAAGTGCAAGAGTTTATGGATCCAGAGTTGGGGGAAGTTCGGATTGGGTTCCCGCATAGTCTAGGTGTGCATCTCATTCCTAGCATCGTAGCAGAATTCCGCAAGCGTCATCCGAATGTAAAGTTTCGTTTCAAGCAAGGCATGTATCCGTCACTAATCCGGGATATCGTATCCGGCGAAGTGGATCTCGCGTTCATTTCTCCTTTCCCGAAGGAGTGTGAGCATGTAACCGGAGAGATTGTGTTGACCGAGGAATTGTTTGCAATCTTGCCGCCAAATCACCCGTTGTCGAATGAACAAGAAATCACATTGCCGCAGTTGAAAGAAGATACTTTTGTTCTGTTTAGTCCAGGGTATTCCCTACGTCCCATTGTATGGGATGCTTGCATCGAAGCGGGCTTTACGCCGCGTATTGGCTTCGAAGGTGAGGAGACTGAAACCATAAGGGGACTTGTCGCTGCTGGTATGGGAGTGAGTTTATTGCCGGACATGGCGCTTCAACATACTTCTGAGCTTCAGCCTGCCAGAGTACGGGTTGTAAAGCCGGAAGTTACGAGAACAATAGGCATCATACGCCGAGCAGGGGAGAAATTGCCTCTTGTCGCGCATACATTCCATGCCTTTTTACTTCAATATTTTGCTCAGCACGACTTACAGCAACTAGCTAAAACAGCGGCGGCTTCATCTTCTGCTAGCTCATCATAAATAGGCTTGTCATGATACAGAAGAGCCCCATTCCATGCGTAACCGCATAGGAATGGGGCTCTTCGATTCTTGGATCATTGGCTCACGTTCGAGATTAGTCGTTGCGATTTGTAAAGATCATAATGTACTTCAATAGCTCCAGTACAGAAATGGCAGCTGCTGCAACGTAGGTTAATGCTGCTGCGTTAAGAACCTTCGCTACGCCACGCTCTTCTTCGTTCGTTACGAATCCTTCAGCGATCATCAGATCGCGTGCGCGTCTGCTTGCATCGAACTCAACTGGCAAGGTAACAAGCTGGAACAATACCGCAGCAGAGAAGAAAATAATCCCTAACAGAATCAAATTGCTCCATTGGAAGAGGAAGCCTGCGATCAACATGAAAGGCGCAATACCAGATGAGAAATTAACTAATGGGAACATGCGATGGCGCAAAACAAGCATCGGATAGGACTGCTGGTGCTGAATCGCATGGCCGATCTCATGGCATGCCACTGAGATTGCAGAGATTGAGTTCTCATAATATACGGGCTCGGACAAACGTACAACACGGTTAATCGGGTCGTAATGGTCAGTAAGCGCACCTTGAATCGGCTCGATTGGAACATCATGCAGGCCATTCGCGTCCAGCATGCGGCGCGCTGCCTCGTAACCGGTTAGACCACTCATTGCTCTTACTTGAGCAAAGCGTTGAAAGGTTCCTTTAACGCGGAACTGCGCCCAAATTGAGAGCCCAAAAGCGATTAGAATCAAGAAATCCATCGGGTGAAAAAATAGCATGTACAAACCTCCTAAACATCAAGAGTACGGTCAAGCAGCAATCTAACTTACATCATAAAGTGATTGTTGCCCTTATCGATCAATGTGAGCAGTACCTCTACACAAGCCGCGCTTTGAGCTGCGAGACGATTGAACAATGACTGCGCTTGTGTTGGTTTGAGCTTATCCAGCATTGGGCTGAGTTCTTTTGCTTCACGTTCGAGCTTTTGCAAATGGATTTGCAATTCGGTAAGTCGTTCTTCCAATTCACGTTCTGCAGTCACGCTGTTCAATTGCGAGAAGTAAAGCTTGATTTCATCGAGACTATACTTTTCTTGTTTTAATTGATTAATACGTTCGATTCGTTCAATCGTTTCATGACTGTACAGACGATAGTTTGTATTTGTGCGCTTCACCGGTTCAATCAGGCCTATCGTCGTGTAATAGTCAATCGTTCGTTGACTTACATTCGCGGCGCGTGCCAGCTCTCCGATTCGTATTAACTTGTTAGTAGCCCCCATCGTCATCACCTCACTTATTCATTCTATGATACAAGATTGCAAACCATACAGTCAAACGTTATGGTTCTGAAATTCCTGTTTGAACATGGCATTTATATGACAATTTACATTCTTTCCTGGAGCAGGGTTCAACTTAGCGAGAAATGGAAGAAAGGAGCGGCCATAGAATGGTGTCCGCTCCGAGACTTCGCTTATCTTATTTAGGGGATGATGGGAATGATCATTGAACCTTCGCATCCGGCTTAATAAAGAGACAGACGAGTACAAGGGCAATGATGGATAGAGCTGTCACCGAAATAAAAATGATCTGATGCGACTTGCTCATCATCCAAGTGAACAGGGGAGGACCCAGGGCTACGCCGAAAAATCGCAGGCTGCTGTATAGCGATGTAATCATTCCGCGCTCAGCCTTCTCCACGCTGCCCGTAATCATCGTATTGAGACAAGGCAGCAGCATGCCAGTACCTATACTACTTATTGTAATTAACGCAATAAACCAATAGACCTGCTTATGGAACATAATGGTGAGTCCCAATGACAGAGACATAAGAACAAGCCCGATGATCATCATTCTCCGGATAAGTATGCCGTTCTTCTTGATTACGCTGCCTGTGATAAATGCAGTCGTTACGATGCCAAGCAAAGGGATTGCTAGTACAAGACCCTTCACAACGCCTTGGATGGAATACGGCTTTTCCTCTAATATATCGGATAGATAAATCAAAATGCCAAACAAAATGAATAAGGCGAGCGACCCTGCAAAAAATGCGGGGATGAGCCATCGTCCCATTTTCTTAAATATGGAGCCGACATTATGCAAATAAGTTTTGAGTGGGGTTGGCTCCTTTTGGCGTTTGGGCTCTTTAATGAGCCAGATAATGGCCACAAGCGAGAGCGCGCAAAAACATGGGAATGCAAAAAAAGGAGCGGTCCATGTCCAGAGAGCAAGCGCAGCGCCAAGAATCGGACTAATAACTTTGCCAGCTCCGTTCGATGCTTCAATTAAGCCCATGGCTTTGCTCTCTTCGGCATCCTTATACAAATCCCCTACGAGAGCCATGGCGATAGGTGCAGTTCCTGCTGCACCCAAGCCTTGAACTGCTCGTGAACTAATGAGCAGTGGATAGGAGTTCCACAACGCGCCAAGGCCAGTGAACACCCCGGCAATCCCATAGATGAGAAGACCAGGTATGATAATCTTCTTGCGGCCATAGCGATCGGATAAGTATCCAGCGACCGGGATAATAATGGCGGCAGACAGTGAGAACAAGGTGATGATGAAGCTTGTCTGCAGGGAAGTTAATCCGAGATTGCGCTTCACCTCGGGCAGAATGGGCACGAGCATGGAATTGCCCAATACCATAACAAGCGGGACAGTTGCTAACGCTGCATATTCAATCCATAATGGCCTTGATTGTTGGGATGCCATATATCATCTTTCCTTCGCGAGTAGTCATATTTCAATTCGTCGTTACTGTGCCCGCATAATTAGGTTGGCATACGTAAGTTTGCTCAGAAAGCTATTGTGGGGAATCGTATTTTTGCTGGAAAAAGGGTACAATATGAACACGGAACAAGACGCGAACAAGGAGAATCAAAAATGAAAAAAAGTCTAATATTGCTTGTAGTGAGTGTTGCGCTCATTGGAATCGCGATATGGAACAATTACGATAAGTCAGACACTACCGCCTCCATGAATGACACACCGACTAAGATTGGCGGACAAGTAGGGCAGTTAGCACCGTCCATATCACTGGATGTGCTTGGCGGTCAGAATCCGATTACAGTTGGTGGCAAGCAGGATAAGCCGATTTTTGTAAACTTCTGGGCTTCATGGTGCGATCCATGCAAGGCAGAGGCACCTGATTTAGTGAAGCTGCATGATAAATACAAGGATAAGCTGTTGATGGTATCGATCAATGTGACCGCTCATGATACGGAGGAAGGAGCCAAAGAATTCGTGTCTGCCTTTGGATTGACGAATCCAGTGCTCTTGGATACCGCGGGGAAAGCTTTCAAGGCGTATAACGGAATTGGATTTCCTACCAATGTATTGCTGGATAAGGAGGGGTAATCCGGCAACGTTACGATGGCATAAGACCTCCAGCTGAATTAGAAAAAGCGATTCAACAAGTCATAGAGGAATAAAAAAACGAAAAACGAAAAATGAAAACAGCCGTAACCTCTTCATTAAAGTGGTTATGGCTGTTTTCGTATTCCGGATATATCGCATTTTATTAGTGATTGACGAGTCCAACTTGTTCTTTGCGTTCAGCGGATGTAGCGACTTTCTCTTGACCGATGAGTGCATAACGAATACTGTCAATAAGTGCTTCCCAGCTCGCTTCGATGACGTTGCTGGAGACGCCAACCGTACTCCACGTATTGCGCGAGTCTGTTGATTCGATAAGCACGCGTACCTTGGCAGCCGTCGTATTATTCTCATCAAGCACCCTTACCTTGTAATCGGTGAGGTGCATGTCGGCGATGGAAGGGTAGTGACGGCTCAGTGCTTTGCGCAATGCGCTGTCGAGAGCGTTCACAGGACCGTTGCCTTCTGCAGCCATGTAGATCGACTCGTCATCAATTTGCAGCTTCACAATCGCTTCCGATACAACGGAGCGTAATGAAGATTTTTCAACTAGTATTTTGAAAGACTCGAATGTAAATGGATCTTCGGCTTGACCTGTGGCCTGGCGCAACAACAGCTCCAACGAGGCGTCAGCACCTTCGAATTGATATCCCTGATGCTCAAGCTCCTTGATTTTCTCCATGATGGCCCTCGTTTCAGGCTTCGTTGGGTCAAGCTCATAGCCCAATTGTTGTGCTTTGGATAGTACATTGCTCTGGCCTGCTAGTTCTGAGACGAGAATTCGCTGCTTGTTGCCAACCAGCTCAGGCACGATATGCTCGTAGGTACGGGCATCCTTCATAATCGCGGACACGTGGATTCCACCCTTGTGGGCGAAGGCTGCATTGCCGACATAAGGCTGATTCACAGGCATCGTGACGTTGGCAATTTCACTGATATAGCGTGCAGCAGGCGTCAACGATTGTAGTTGCTCTGCGTCAACACAAGAATAGCCCATCTTCAATTGAAGTGTTGGGATGATCGAGCACAAGTTGGCATTGCCGCATCTCTCGCCATATCCGTTAATGGTGCCCTGCACTTGGGTAACACCCGCCTCTACCGCAGCAAGTGTGTTCGCTACAGCAAGCTCACAATCATTATGAGTATGAATGCCGAGCTTCACTTGGACGTGATTGTGTACGTCACGAATAATACTGCCGATCTCGCCAGGAAGCGTTCCGCCATTCGTATCGCACATAACGACCCAATCAACTCCGGCTTCTTGCGCCTTGCGTAGTACAGCAAGCGCATATTCTGTATTGTTCTTGTATCCGTCGAAGAAGTGCTCAGCATCCAACATGACTTCAAGCCCTGCTCGCTTCAGATAGGCGATGGAATCATAGATCATAGCTAGGTTCTCATCCAGCGTAGTTTGCAGCGCAGTGTGTACGTGGAAGTCCCATGACTTCCCGACAAGCGTTGCGGCAGGAACGTTTGCTTCGATTATCCGATTAAGGTTCGAATCCTGTTCGGCCATTGAGTCTTTGCGGCGAGTGCTGCCGAATGCTGTTAGCTTCGCATTCCATGAATATGCCGCTACTCGTTTGAAAAATTCTATATCCTTGCCATTGCTGCCTGGAATGCCGCCTTCAATGTATGTGACGCCAAGCGCATCAAGTTTGCGCGCGATCTTGATCTTATCGTCTGCAGACAAGCTAATCCCTTCGCCTTGGGTGCCGTCGCGAAGTGTAGTGTCAAAAATAGAAATGACTTTCGACATTCTCGGAACCTCCTTCAGTTTTGCAAGGATGAATATGGAAATAACTATTTCCCTATTATAGCACTGCTTTTTTGCTTGTATAGACGTATTTTCATAAATGAATCACTGTTTTTTTTTCAACGGGAGTCTTGAATGAGGCTTGCAACCGATCAGAGATATCGGTAAGCTTAGGAATAAGGAAGAACAATTGTTCGAATAGATGAATTGATCGATTAATAAAGCTGTATATATTTTACAATTAAATTATGGATGAGAGGTATCATTAATATGTTAGGAAGGAGGACAGTGTATGAACGAGAACGAAACCTCGCGTGATAACATACAACAATATTATCCGACCAAGGGTCGCGTCATTCTGCATCTCGATATGAATGCCTTCTATTGCTCTGTACATGCCGCAGAGGAGCCGGAGAAGTATCTGGGGAAGCCAACAGCGGTTGCAGGAAGTATGGAATTGCGCAAGGGGATCATTGTTACTTGTTCTTATGCAGCCCGTAAGCTTGGTATTCGAACAGGAATGCATGTGAAGCAGGCGATGCGGCTATGTCCTCACTTGATTGTCATTCGTCCAGATTTTTATTTATATCGGAAGTACTCGAGAGCCTTCATAGACATTGCACGCAGCTATACCCCACTGGTGGAAGTGGTATCGATTGATGAGTGTTATATGGATATTACTGGATCCAAAATATTCGGAACACCACTCGATATCGCGAACGAACTTCAGACACGAATCCGGGAAGAATTAAGTTTGCCTTGCTCTATAGGTGTCGCGCCTAATAAGCTGCTGGCGAAGATGGCCTCTGATATGAAGAAGCCAAACGGCATAACGATCCTTCGAATCCGAGATGTACCTCAGCAATTGTGGCACAGGCCATGCGGGGAGTTGTTCGGCATTGGGCGGAAGACTGCAGATAAGCTGTCACGGGCAGGAATACGAACCATCGGAGAGCTTGCTCATGCTGATGAGGAGCGACTTGTTTCTTTATTTGGCATACAGGGACATTGGATGAAGCAGGCGGCACATGGTTTGGACGACGGGCAGGTGAAGGCGGAACGCGAACAGAGCAAATCGATCGGTCATACGACCACTTTGCCTAGGGATGTGGAATCGAAGGAAGAAGTAAAAAGGGTTCTGCTGAACTTGGCTGATCAAGTTGCTCGTCGGATCAGGAAGCAGAAGTTGATGGCGCAAACGGTGCAGCTTACGATTCGTAACCCGGAAATGAAGACGATTACGAGGTCGAGCACGCTTCAAGGGCCGACAGATGATGCGGACATCTTGCTGGATGAAGCATGGAAGCTCTATGAACGACATTGGACTTCAGGCAGCCCTATTCGACTGCTGGGGATTACGGGTCAAAATCTAGTACCGAAGCAAGAGGCAGCCGTTCAGTTGGATCTGTTCGACTTCGAGCGGCAGCCGAAGCGGGAGCAATTGATAGAGACGATGGATCGGATTCGAGATAAATATGGAGAGAATGCGATTGTTACGTTAGGAATGATAGGGGATGATCCATCCTCGTTGCTTCGCAACCATCGTGTACGAGGGACTTCACTCCAGACGGATACGCTGCATGAATCAGGCGGCGAATAATAATTTCCAAATCATTTAAAAAAGTTGGAAATCGTTTGAATTCCAAGCTTGTTTGTATTATATTGATAACGGAGGAACCAAGAAGATCTGTAACATTACAGGAGGGAACTAACCAATGGCAAAATATACTTGGGTTGATAAAGACACATGCATCGCTTGTGGCGCATGTGGAGCTACTGCACCTGACATTTACGACTACGACGATGAAGGTATCGCAGAAGTTATTTATGAAGGTGACAACAACCAAGGGGTAACCGCTATCCCTGACGATCTGTTCGACGATCTGCAAGATGCTGCAGATGGCTGCCCAACAGATTCTATTAAGATTGCGGACGCACCATTTAACTAACCTACTGCAAGCAGTATACTCACATAGAGAGAATACCTACACGATCCCCGCGCCTCCCGCGGGGATTTTATTATATCTGCTCACCCCATCTAATTACTGCGTCAAAGCAAAAAAAATTCGCAAAATTCGACAAAATTCAACTTGAAATTGCCCATATCATCGTATACGCTCATACAATATGATAGATTAAATATAGCAGAGTATATCAAACTGTAACTCTCAATATATGGGTTCATGCCTTCAAATGAAGCAGGTGATATCGAAATGAAAAAATTTGCCGTCCCGTCATTGGTTGTTATGATACTGACGATGGTTACGGTATATGGGTATAGTAATGGAACTGGCGGCGTGTTTCATATGGCGGAGCAGGCATTTCGTGATGCCTTGCGTACGAAGAGTATTGAAGAACGCCAACCAGATGATCGAATTAAGATGATTACGATTGATGAGCCTTCCTTGGCACAGATGGGCTCTTTCCCATGGCCACGATCCCATTATGCTGAATTAAGCGCGAAGCTGATGAAGGCTGGAGCTAGGGCGGTCATCATCGATATACTTATGCTAGATCCTTCCCAGAATGAGAGGGACGACCGAACCTTATCTGAGCAATTGAATACATACCCAACCATTTATTTACCCGTGCAAGTATCCCTTCTTCCCTTACAGGAACATGCGGATTCCCTTCGGGCGGAAAGTGTGGAACGGCCTCCATCCTCCATTCAAGTTGGTGAAAGTCAGCTTGGACATGTGAATGTACTGCCTGATGGAGATGGTGTTATCCGCAAAATCTGTCTTGGCATTCCGGATGAGCGGGGAAATATGATTCCCTCGATTGATATTTTAGCGGCGAATCAGCTACTGCCGGAAAATGAACAGATTTCATGGGATGAGACAAGTGGAACATGGTATAGAGGAGCGAAGCGAATTCCAACTGATAATCGTGGGCAAGCTGCTTTTGATTATTTCTCTTCTATATATGGAAGCAGTGAGGAGGACGTGGACGGATATGACCGTCAGTCATTCGCTGATGTATGGAATGGCACGGTTGATCCTTCTTATTATAAGGATTCTGTCGTGCTGATAGGTCCATATGCTGCGTCTTTGAGCGACCGGCATATGACACCACTTAGTCGATCCATGACATTGTATGGTGTTGAGATTCACGCGAATATGGTTCAATCCCTGGTAGAAGGCCGCTTCTATAAGGAAGCGCCAATCGCATGGAACGTCCTTGCCTTGTTCATTGGCATTGGTGCCGTAGTCTGGAGTGCATCGCGGATTCGGGGAATTCGAGGGGCGGCAGCTGCTATAGGCATCGTCTTGGTATTTACGCTCGTATGGATTGGGATTTACGAGAGCGGATCGGTCTTCATTCCTTACTTTACCGAATTGTGTGGAATGGGGGCTTCTTATATTCTCATTGTAGCTTACCGTGGTCGGGAGGAACGGAGAGCAAGACAGCATGTTGAAGATCTATTCGGCAGATATGTATCACCCTCCGTGGTAACGAAGCTGTTGGAATCACATGAGCCCGTTAAGGCAGGTGGGGTACGCACGGATATTACAGTGATGTTCATTGATGTTAGAGGATTTACCCCATTGTCAGAACGATTGGCACCAGAGTCAACGCTTCAGCTCTTGAATCAATATTTGCATCTGTGTGCTGACACGATATTTAAGCACAATGGGACATTAGATAAATTTATGGGTGATGGCGTTATGGCGATCTTCGGAGCTCCATATCACCTTGATAATCATGCGGATCATGCAGTGCGTGCCGCATTAGAGCTTCAGCGCTGTGCTGAGGAATTGCGTGCACGGCTAGCGAAAGGTATTGAGCTTAGTGATCGATTTGGGATCGGCATTGGCATTCAGAGTGGGGAAGCGATTGTGGGCAATGTTGGTTCAGAGAAGCTACGCTTGGACTACACGGCGATTGGAGATAGCGTCAATGTGGCTTCACGCTTAGAATCAAGGGCTTTACCAGGGCAAATCGTGGTTGGGGAAGGTACGTACGTGCGAATATGCAATCGCTTCGACCTGGCAAAGATTGGACCCCTCCAATTAAAGGGGAAGTCCGAAGAAGTAATGGCATATGAAGTGTTATCAGAACGAGAATGAGTCAGAACGAAGGGGATCCGTCAGTATGTTCATGCTGACGTTGTCTGACACCTGAATTATATGTGATGTAAGGAGAGCATGGAGGAATGCAAATGAAACGCTTGTTGCAAAGCAGCCTCGCCTGTATGGTTGTATTTTTCACTCTATTTGGAACTGGATCATGGGGAACCGTGTACGGTGCAGAGGCTCCTGCCAAAGCTGTACGAGTAGGTGTTGTGAAGGAATGGAAGGGCAGTGTATACGTAACGAAGGCAGGAGGGGACAAGGCGATCCAAGTGTTCAAGAAGATGAGCATAAATCAAGGTGATCGTCTTCTCACGGGAGATAAATCACGCATTGTTATTCAATTGGCCGGTGGGGATAAAGATGATGAGCTGACCATCGGGGCGAGTGCAGATGTTAGTTTTACAGAACTAAAAAAGGACGGCGGTGTAAAAACACGCATCGGTGTATGGGCTGGCTCTGTATTTGCCAAGGTGAAGTCGATTGCGGGAACCGATGATCGGTTCGTCCTTGAGACGCCGACGACTGTTATGGCGGTGCGCGGAACACAATTTGGGGTTAAAGTGCATCCGTTCAATGGACTGACCCAGTTGTATGTTACAGCCGGTACGGTACGTACCGAGTACCCAATCAAGATAAGCAGCGATGCTGGTTCTCTTGACAATCGGCAAGGGACGAAGCTGGATTCAACATTCGGCAGAAGCAAGGTCGTAACGATAGGCCATCATGATGTATTTCCGGCACAGACTGCGGCGTTCTCGGAATCTGAGCAGGGCATTGGAATGAAATATGGATACGCGGATGCGATAACATTGCTGGATCAATGGGACATGGCCATTGTTCAGGCGATGATTGCGGGTGCGTCAGATGCAGAAGATGAGAATAAAGCGATGAGGACTCATTGGTTAGCGGAAAAGTGTGAAGCAGTACAAAAGCAGTTGCGCTCTTGTGATGCACTTCGATCGTATGGCTTGCTGCAGGGCATATACGGTGGGATTCTGCCGATTGGATCCATTCAGATGATCGGTGATATTTTGAACAGCGGCAAGAGTGAATCGATTCTGTTTGAGACTCGAGCAGCCCATAATGTAAGTAATTTTATTGCATATGTGGTTCGTACGGCGGTTGAACATGGCAAGCTGACCGAACAGGAGGCAAATCGGACTGGGCTGCCATGGAAAACAGCCAAGCTCAAGTTGACAAAGGAGGAAGGTCAGCAGCAGTCTCTCATACGTAAGCATGTTGAAGAACAGGTTAAGCTGGGAGAGCTCCAAGACAATGTGTTTCTTCCTAAGGAAGGAAACAATCACTCGCTTGAAGAGCAGCGGATGGCTGCGGAGTTTGAAGAGCTGGCCAAAATAGAAAAGAACTACGAGGACTCTCTTGGTTCGGAGCATGCAAAACAGCAATTTAAAGAAAATCTGCAAAATGCCCGCTTGGAAGTATGCCAGAATGCGTACGAAAACCGAGTTTGTCAGGAAGCGGACAAAAATAAAGGCGATACCCAGGGTGGAAAAATGAATCCTAATCCGAATACGCCAGATCCAAGTAAGCCGGATCCAAGCAAACCAGATCCGAAGCCAGACCCAGGCCCAGACCCAAAGCCAGATCCAAAACCAGATCCAAAACCAGAT